>NZ_JBSJOZ010000031.1:0-3964 GCF_056633155.1 Cryptocyanus atlanticus LEGE 06306 | reverse complement strand
CTGTTCTTCCACCTGCGGTTTCTCCAGGTAGGGGTGAGTGGACCAGCTGTCCCAGGCTGAACCCAGCAGACCCTGGTCGGCTGCAGGAAGCGAGGGTTCAGCCTGCAGGCACTCCGGCTCAGGCTGCTGCCAACCCTGGGTGCAGGCAACCTCCCAGGCCTCGATCGTGGCAGCCAGCTGGAGGTCAGCGGCGAGGGGCTGAGCGGATGGGATCGGCTCCATGGGAGGAACGGCAACGAACACCGCTTCCACCCACCGGCGGCAGCAGCTCAGGCAGGGGTGCCCCTGGCACACGCGTCAGCCCTTGCCGGGTGCTGCCCCCACCTCCCCCAAGAACAGCGAGGGGCTGGTGGGATGGCGGTGGATCATCGGGGCGGGGTTTGACGGTCGCCCAGAGTCGACTTCCAGAAAACCTTCAGCGAGCTTTGCCCTGCAGCCAGAGCAACACGAAGTCTTTCCTCAGGTCTTGATAATCACGTACGCGCCTGCACCGATCATCAACCCACCGGCAATCTTTGTGGTGGCCCTGTGCACCCGACGCGACTGCCACCTGGCCAGAAGCGTTCGTGCCGCATACGCATAGACCAGCTTGACGCCGCCGACGGTAATAACTGTGATACCGCCAATGATGGCGATGTCTGAGGGAGTCAGTATG
The DNA here is from genome assembly GCF_056633155.1 of Cryptocyanus atlanticus LEGE 06306. Classification (NCBI taxonomy): domain Bacteria; kingdom Bacillati; phylum Cyanobacteriota; class Cyanophyceae; order Synechococcales; family Prochlorococcaceae; genus Cryptocyanus; species Cryptocyanus atlanticus. Next base: position 3,309 of record NZ_JBSJOZ010000031.1, on the reverse strand, counting down.
CGCAGATTAAACAGAGTGGGGAAGAGGCTGGCATAGAACAGGATGGCCTTGAGATCACCAAAGGTGAGGAACAAACCCGACAAGAAACTTGACACAAGAGACGACGCTCGTGTATCAGCGAGTTCGTTCGCCGACAGATCCAGACTGGAGCGTAACAATCCAATTCCGACCCAGATCAGGTAGCCGCCGGCCAGGCAGCGAACAAGGAAGAACAGGCTCCCCATGCTCTCCGCTAGGCCGCTCATGCCAAGAATGGCTAACGCGACCAGGATCAGATCACCGAGGACGATTCCTCCAGCCACCGCTGCGCCGTTGCGGAATCCGAGGGTGGCTGATCGCGAAACGACCAGCGCGACACTTGCGCTAGGCACCGCTGCCAAGGCCAGCATGATCGAGAAGAAGGTCAGCGTGGAGATGAGAGTCATCGGCTCGGCTCAAGCGCACGTTCATCCGTTGGGATCAGCTTGAATGCCTTGATTCCACTGCGCTAGCTCCACAGTGATGCCCTCCGGTCCGCAAAGAAAGACTAGCTTTCGATCATGGAAGGTCATGACCTTGTTCCGGAGTTTCACGCCTTGGTTTATCAGCCTGGCCACCTCAGCCTCCAGATTATCCACAGCAAAGCAGAGATGATTGAACCCCAGCTTCGTGAGATCGCCAATCGCCGGGTTAGGAAGGGGGTCTGGATAGCGATACTTCAGCAATTGCACCTCCAACCGTGGGGAAACGTTGGGAAGGACGAGCGTGACGTGCTCGGCCGCAATTCCGTGCACTCCCATATAAGTCGAGAACTGTTGACCAGTAATTACAACAGATTTGTCTTCCATAAATCCAAGAAGGCTGAAAAATCGTATGGCCACATCGACATCGCTGACGACAAAAGTGACGTGGTCAAGGTTCTTGATCATGCTATTCTCTTAATTCCTCGTGGCGCAGTGCTCTTGTCCAATGTTAATCTAGAATTCACTATACTGCCAAGCTCAGTAGTCCCACCAGGTCGTTTTGTTGAGAAACCGATTGGACGACAGTGCCGCCCGAGTACTGTTAATCTTAATGGATACGCGCCTTGTCATGGGGCTGTACGCACTGCCTCAGCTGATAACAACGGGGGTTGCCCCGGAAGGCAAATCACTTCATACCCTGCTCGTGATGAATTAAGAGTGACTGAGCTGGCAGTCGCAACTTGATTCAAATTAGCCTACAACTCCGAGCCCCTCAAGGAAGCTGTACTTGTCCCAATCGACCCAACTTTCAACAAGCTGATCGCCATGGTAGCGGTCCGTGTGCGTCCCTGTCCAAGTCGTTGTTCTCCCAGTGGACTTCAGTCCACTAAAGGTGCCGGTATGCGTGGCAGTCAGGCGCCATCGAGAACAGACATAATCGCCTTCCGCGATCTGTAGCAATACTTCCATCTTCACATCAGAGAAACCGGAGTGAAATTCCGCGACCAAGGCTTTCCATTCGTCAAGCGACTTGGCTGATGTGCTCCCAGCTGCATCGGGCAGTTGGTGATTGACGTAAGACGCAGCCAGAAAGGAGTCTGACTGGTGCAATGCGTTATCGCCCCATAGCTCCAGAAGGCGTGCCGAATATGATTTGTACGCGGATGACATCAGACCTCTCCTAGCAGAAACGATGATGAATGCGCAAGCAAACTGACTGCATGTCACAGAATTTGAAGACTTGGCAGATTCCTTACTTGCTTGAATGGCAATTCTATCGTGCAACACACTTCCGTTATCAGTATCATCACGAAATGCCACTCATTGTCGCAAAACTTTCTTTTACGGGAGGCGTATAGCCATCCATACATTCGTCGCATCGAGATCCAAACCGACACCACTTTCCCCAAAACTCTTTTCTGCTAGTTCTGGGTCAAATTGAGCACAATGAAGCAGTGCTTCGGACATCATGAGATCCACTCCCCGCCTGGCCTCACCCAGCACGTGGAACAGTACCTGCGGGTTCTCCCTGAGCAGCTCGATCCAGTGCCCCAGATACGCGGCATGGTTCTCCATCGCGCTGCCGATCTCCAGCCAATCCCCTAGCAGCACCGCCCCGAGCTCCGCGATCAGTTCCTCACGGACATAGGCCATCGAGCCGAAGCGACCACTAAGGTCCCGCTTGAGCCGAGACGGATGGCCAGTGGAGTGGATGGCTTCATGGGCCCAAGTGGCATAACAGCCCTCCAGAGAATGAAACGCCTGGCGCTAAGGCAGCTGGATCCGATCGATCGGGGGGAGGTAGCAGGCACACTCCCCTCCGTAAGAGAGAGGAACAGGCCAGCCACTGAGAACGGCATCAGAGCAGCGAGACATTCAGGCTCAGGCCTGGAAAGCAACCCAGCTTCCCGCTGCCGTTCGGCAATCAGAACCCAAGGCCATCCCCATCAAGATCAGCCGCGTTGAAGACGACCACGGGACGAAAGCTGACCCAAACGTGCTCGATGGGGGATCCGTCGGTGCTGAATCCAGTTGTCGCGTCAGCGGTGTCCGACCTGTCCGACCCCCCAGCATCAGCCTCAAAGCGGTTGACCTGGGGCCTGAGGATCCGGACCCCTTGCTGCTCTCGCAAGGAAAGGTCCCCAGCGCCCTGGCCTCAGCGAACCCGCACCAGTAGGGCAATTCTGATCCCCGCAGGTGCAATCCAAGCGTGAGAAGAATCGGGTTGGCGCCTCGGTAACGATGAACAGAGAGCAGGTTGACGTGGTGACCACCGCCACTGGCATCCCACTCCCGCCTCCAGGGTGTAGCTCCTGCCTCGAGGAGCTGGATCAGGGACTCCACCAGCTTCTCGGCTGACGTTGCCTGTGCAGAACCCCCTGACCTGAAGCTGGAAGTGGAACGAGAGCGTGTTGAGGCATTGGTGGTACCCATCGGGCAGCAGCGCAGGTTCCGAAGCACCAGCGCGGCCAGCAGCAAGGGCTGGCCCGGGACCTCGGCCCTCCACAAATTCCCCGGGTGTCACGTACCGATGGCGGGCCAGCTCGCGTCAGCCCTTGTGCGGCCGCGCATGCTGAAGAATCCTGCGCGCCCGCCCCTCTGGGTTGCCAGGGGGAAGGGGATAAGGAGGAAGGGGAGAATCCTCTTAGGGAACACATGCGGAACCGGACTGCTGGATGGGAAATCTGGGCTGAAAGTCAGCCCTGGAATTAAGTCCATCCTGCTTAAGTCAGCAGCGGAACACAAAGCACCCATCAATTCCTGGATAATAGTCAGCAAACAAAGACTGAATGACACTCATCTTGAATCTGAATCCGACCTGCTATATTCTGGAGATGTGCAGACACCGCCCCACGCGACAAAGCAC
>NZ_JBSJOZ010000030.1:0-4289 GCF_056633155.1 Cryptocyanus atlanticus LEGE 06306 | reverse complement strand
GTGCTTTGTCGCGTGGGGCGGTGTCTGCACATCTCCAGAATATAGCAGGTCGGATCGAGATTCAAGATGAGTGTTGTTCAGACTTTGTTTTCTGGATATTATCCAGGGTTTCGCAGGCGCTGCCTTTTTTGCTGCTGGTTTGATCGGGTTGGCTTGATCTCCAGGGCTGGTTTGCTGCCGTAACTCCTCATCCGATTGTCCGGGTGTGCAAGTGATCCCAGTGGCACTTCCCCCCTTCCTTCATTCCCCCCTTTGCCTGATATTCCTGTGCTGGACTGGGCTTTGGTGGGGGTAACAATGGAGAAATTCGTTTCTCCCTTTCCCCCCTTCGCTCTGGCAATCCAGAGGGGCGGGCGCGCAGGATTCTTCAGCATGCGCGGCCGCACAAGGGCTGACGCGAGCTGGCCCGCCATCGGTACGTGACACCCGGGGAATTTGTGGAGGGCCGAGGTCCCGGGCCAGCCCTTGCTGCTGGCCGCGCTGGTGCTTCGGGTCCTGCGCTGCTGCCCGATGGGTGCGACCAAAGCTGCTACTCGTTCTCATTCCACCTCCAGGTTCAGATCCGAGCGTTCTGTTCAGGCATCGCCAGCCGAAAAGCTGGTTGAGTCCTTGATCCAGCTGCTGGAAATGGGCACCACACCCTGGAGGCGTGAGTGGGATTCCACTGGTGGTCACCACGTCAACCTGCTTTCTGGTCATCGTTACCGGGGCGCTAATACGATCCTGCTCACGCTGGGGATGCATCTGCGGGGATCGGCATTGCCCTACTGGTGTGGGTTCGCGGAGGCCAAGGCGCAGGGGATCTTCCCTCGTAAGGGCAGCCAGGGGATTCGGATCCTCAGGCCTCATGTCAACCGCTCAGATTCCGATGGTGGGGGGTCGGACCCGTCGGACCCCTCGGATGCAACAACTGGACCCAGCTGTGCAGGCGGTACCCCTGCTGAGCGGACTTGGGTCAGTTTTCGCCCCGTGGTGGTCTTCAACGCGGCTGATCTTGATGGAGATGTCCTGGGGGATCTGGTCGCACAGAGGCAGCAGGACGCTGGGTTGACCGCCAGGCTGGAGCCGGAGCGCCTTGGTGCTGCTGAAGCCGTGCTTAGTGGTTGGCCTGTTCCTGTCTCCTACGGAGGGGAGCGTGCCTGTTATTTCCCCCAGCTCGATCGGATCCAGCTGCCCGAGCGCCAGGCATTCCATTCAGCTTCCGGCTTCTATGCCACCTGGGCCCATGAAGCCATCCACTCCACTGGCCACCCCAACCGTCTCAAGCGGGAGCTGAGCGGACACATGGGCTCAATGGCCTATGCCCGTGAGGAGCTGGTGGCGGAGCTCGGGGCGGTGCTGCTGGGAGACCGGCTGGAGATCGGCAGTGCGATGGAGAACCATGCCGCGTACCTGGGACACTGGATCGAGTTGCTCAAGGAAAACCCGCAGGTGCTCCTCCAGGTGCTGGGTGAGGCAGGCCAGGCGGGCTGTGGAGCTGGTGATGCCTGAGGTGGATGTGGATGTGCCCAGCCCCGGTTGATCTAGGCGCCGGAGAAGGAGCATCCGTAACAATAATTGTGATCAGGTCTGGATTGGCTGGAAAGGTAGAGTAGGCGTTGCATTGTCCGCAGGGATCGGAGTCGGATCAAGAACTGTATCTGGATTTCAGTGGAGAGTGTTTTGCAGAATACATCTGGTGGGCGGGACTTTGAATGTGGATCCACCATTGGCGTGCGGGTCCTCGAGTTGGATTCAATTGTTACCGAGCAAATAGGTCTGAGCCATGAGCGACCCATTTCAGATCAAGCGTGAGCTTCGTTACGGCGCGCCTGTTTGTGATGAGATATTGATAGGACGGTACTTCACTATTGGCTACTCTTGGTACTTTAGGCAAGCGAAATGGGTCCTAGAGATCGTCAATCCTAACGCAATCTTTGATTGGTTGGCTCCTGGCCGAAGCGACAACTTTAGAGCAGACATCAGAATCCCGCAGAGATTCCGCGCAGCACTTAATGCCTACAAAGGTAGTGGATACGATCGTGGTCACCTTGTTGGAAGTGCAAATCAAGATGAGCTTGATATTCAGAACAGCGAAACGTTTCTTCTCTCCAATATGTCGCCACAAGTGCCTGCGTTCAATCGAGGAAAGTGGCGCGAACTTGAAATGGCCGTAAGAAACCTAAATGATCAGGAAGACATTCTGGAAACTTACGTGCTGACGGCTCCTGTCTTCTATTTTGACCAGAAGGTCGAAACCATTGGAGGTGATACGGATAACTACGGCATCAACATTCCGGTTCCGCATGCATTTGCAAAAAGTGTGCTAGCGGAAGATAATCGTGGTCGCCTAAAACTATGGACTTTCATAATGGAGAACAAGGAGCTATCGGGCAATTTGGAAGAGTATCTTGTTGTCACATATGACGCTGAGCAAATTGTTGGAGGGCGCTTTTGGGATCGCATTGCTGGTGGTGATCTCCATATTCAAAAGAGCAAACCTAGGAAGATGTGGAGCTTATAGCTAGGGTCTTTATGGCAGAGAGTAAACGCCGAATACGTCTGCTCTCACGCCGTTCTCGCTGATACGTGTCGTGGCAGGCGAGTCGTAACACACCATCAATGAGAGTGGATTTACAGAGGCAATGGACAAGCCTTCGGCGTGGTCATTCGAGACTCCGAAGGGCACCTGCACGATTTTCATGAGCTCCTGCTTCCAGGTCATCGAGTTCGCCTGCAGATTCAGCGCGTTCTTCCAGCGATAGATGAAGACCGGTCCGTCTAGTCCCATCGATGGGCCACTCAGAATCAGCATGTCGTTTCCATGAATGGCTAGTTCTCGAATACCCAGTCCATCAAGCTGCAAAAGATGCTTCCGATAGGGCTTATGTGTAGAGGCGAATGTCTCCAGCGTGAGTACTCCCTTGGCGTTCTCCTTGACCTCCAGCTCGACGATGGTTGCCCACCCCCTAAGGACAGGACCCCGCAACCCCAGAAACACCCGGTTGCCCCTCACGGCCAGGCCCTCGATGTCGAAGCCGTTGTCTTTACTCGGGATACCCTCTGTGCCTTTGGACGACTTGCGAGGTACAAACCGGCCGAGGTGACCGTCTCTCTTTAGGGCCTTGGTGAGAAGGTTTGACTTGGCGTTGCCTTGAAGACGTGCCGCGGACAATTCACCATGAAATTTCACGGGAGTGGCAGCTTCGTCCAGCGGCAATCTAGCGAGTGTGAACCGATTCCCTTCCACTTCGATCGTGAGAAGCCGCTTCAAGTTCTTCTTTGGTGACTTCTCGGCTTGTGGTTTTTTTCTCTTGGTGCTGTGGGATCCGACCAGCCACAAGTAGCCACCATCCACATCCAGTCCTTCAATGTCGATTTCCTCCTCCGCTGGTCCTGGAAGACCCAGCATCTCTTTCAGCTTGAAGCTCGTATGTTCACCAAAATCCCCTGAGGCATCACGACTCATACGGTGGATCGCAGTCCCTTCATCGCCACCTAACCAGAGATGGGTTCCGTCGAGCGCGATGGCAGAGAGGTTGTTCCGAAGCTTTTTGAGAACCTTCAGAGGAAGGCTGCTGCTAAAGCGCAGAAGTGGAGAACTAATGGGGTCGTCTTTCACGGCTTCAATTCTATGAATTCAAGATCTATTCTAGATCTTAGTTGTCACTGTACTTAAAATGCATGTTATACATTATCTCCATAACTGTCTGAAATATGGCAGGGGACTTGGCGTTTCCACTCCCAGCGAGCTCAGGCAGGAGAAAGCTTCACCGACCTCCCCAAGGAGGGATGAGCCAGACCTTTAGCTTGGAAGCAAAAGTCAGTCGCCTGATCAGCAGTCTTTTCCCGTTGCTGGTTGTTTCGCTCCAGTAGACCGTCAAACCCCGCCCCGATGATCCACCGCCACCCCACCAGCCCCTCGCTGTTCTCAGGGGTTGGGGGCAGCAACCGGCAAGGGCTGCGCGTGTGCCTGATGGCACCCCTGCCTGAGCTGCTAAAGCCGGTGGCAGGGAGCGGTGTTCTTCGCCGTCCCTCCCATGGAGCCGATCCTTACCCCTCTGGAGACTTCAGCTCAGGTCCAGCCTGGTCCTGGACCATCTGTCTCCCCAGCGTCATCCTCCCTGCAGCTTGCCGCCACGATTGAGGCCTGGGAAGCCGAATGCTCCTGCGGCTGGCGTGAGCCTGCGCCTGTTGAATACCAGGGTGAGCTTGCACTGACCTCGGTGAATGGGCCTGCCCTGATTGGCTCCTGCTGGGACAGCTGGTCCACTCACCCCTACCTGGAGAAACCGCAGGTGGAAGAACAG
>NZ_JBSJOZ010000004.1:0-248041 GCF_056633155.1 Cryptocyanus atlanticus LEGE 06306 | reverse complement strand
TTTGCCATGGCTGCCTGAACAGCTGAAGGAGCGTCATCTTTCCTGGCAGTCACCGCACCGGAACCCCACTGGCGAGGGGGCTGTGGCCGTCAGCAGATGCGCCAGGAGCGGCGGGAGATCAGCTGGGCGCCGGTGATCTCCTGGCCGGCCTTGAGGGCTGGCTTGATGGCGGACTTATCGGCCTGGAAGGTGGTCTTGACCGCGAGCCATTCGGGGTCGAGCAGGGCCTCGTTCTCGATGGCGACGGCGGTGGAGCGCGGGTGCTGCGCAGCTCGTGATTGGGAAACGAGAAGCGGGTGGCTGCGGGCTGCAGCCGGGTGAGCACCAGCACCAGCGATTCCTCCAGGGCATCGGCTCGGCCTGCATCGGAGCGTGACAGCTCCGTGAGCCGCTTGGCCTGCTGCTGGCGGTAGGCGGCCTGGCCGCGGAGGTGCTCGATCACCCAGCAGGTGGCATCGGCCTTGGCGGCCAGGGCCGCCTTGTTGCCTTCATCGGCAAGCAGGGCGGCTTCCAGCTCCGTGATGGCCTGCTGGCGGTCTTCTGGCTCGTCGCTTTCGAGGCGCTGGGCCAGCTGGCCGATGGCAGTGGTGAGCTCCTGGGCCTCGATGCCCGGCTGCCAGAGGGAAGCGGTGCGCTGCAGGGTGCAGGACGGCCCGGCGGCCTGGGGAAGAGCCGGGGGAAGAGGAGCGGTGGTGGTGAGAGCAGACATGGGTAGGTGGAGAAGAGGGGAACGAGAAGAGCGAGGCGGCGAAAACCGCTCAGGCGGCGAGGGGCTCCGGCGAGAAGGGCGGCGGCACCTCCATCACCACCACCGGCACCGGCGAACGGGAGGAGCAGCGGCGGGCCTGCTGCACCAGCGAGGCCGTGCCTGGCCCTCCGGGAAAGGCGATCACCAGCACCGAGACGCTGAAGGCTGGGGAGGTGTGGACCTGGGCCTCGACCAGGGCCTGCTCGAGGAGGCGCCGATTGCGGATGGGGCCGGCACTGCGGCCATAGCGGCGCCAATCAGCAGCGAGGGACTGGACCCGCCAGCCGAGCTGATGGGCCGCACGACCGATGGCGCGATCAGCGCCACGGGCTCCGCCATGGAGCAGCAGATGGACAGGCCGGCCACCGCTGCGCTGGAGCAGGGCGGAGGCGATGCGCTCCTGGGGCCAGAGGAGATCACGGCCACCGGCGGCGACGATGACGACTGAGCGATGGGCCAACGCCGGCGGCGGCAGGAGGCCAGGAAGAGGCAATGCAGCGGCCTGGGCCACTGCAGCAGAGGACAAGCTCATGGGCTACAGAGCAAACGAACGGGGCAAGTTGTCCGAGGATTTCGTTGACGCAGGCGATGGGCTCGGGGCCTTTGGCGCAGCCTTTATTCTATCAGTACAAATGCACTAAGTAGCGGGCAAAGTGGCTGCGGGGCAATGGATCTACGCAAAACGAAGCCATGCGCGGGCGGCCTGAAAGCTGATAAGCAAGACCGCCAGATTCAGCATTGAATGCCCAGCTGGCCGCGCAGCCGCGCGAGGAAACTTGGAGCCTTCCCCTGCCCCATTGATACGGGCGAATGCCCGGCCACCGCAGCCGCGGGAGAGCGGCCCTGCCCGCCACCCCCACACCGGCCCCGGAGCAGAGGACGGCCGTCGCCGACCAGAGCCCTGCGGCGTCTGCGGAGCCTTGCGACATTGCCAGCAGCAAGCCCGATGCAGCGGAACAGAACGCACAGGGCGGCTACGCGCCGTAGCGCAGAACAAAGATATGGACAACTCCGGGTGATCCTTGAATCCGCGATCGCCTTATTTCATGAAGCGGCCCTCCCTTGAATAAGACCCCCTGCTTTCCGCTGAGTGTCTCGCCGGTCCAACCGCGGTCTCAGTGGTCGCTTTCGCGATGGGCCTGGCCCTGCTTCCTCTCAGCCTCCGGGCGGCCGTCAGAGGCAAAACATCTCACCAAACATCTCACATGGGCCGACCCACCGATCAACAACCCTTGCGGCGCAATCGTTCTTGGCGCTTCCTAGTCGAGCTTCCCAAGCTGAACGTCGCCGGTTCGAATCCGGTCACCCGCTTTTGGCAAGGGCTTCGCGAACGGAGCAAGTGGGATTCGGGATCAACGGCTTGCGCCTGAATAGCTGTTTCCTTCAGCCTCTCAATCCGGGGCCGGGGGATTGGGTTGATCCCATGGCTTGATCCGATGTTCAGCGGCGTGGCTTGATCAACTGAAGAACCTGAGGTCCGACGCCGCCGGCCCGGCGCTCACAATCGAGGGATCTGAGAATCAACCGGGCGGCGGCCGTGAGATCGCCCCGTTTCGCAGCGGCCGCGGCGGCCGAGTCATGCAGGGAAGATTCGAGAAGAAGTTGGGCTTTCATCTCGGATCCCGATGCAGGCCCCCCGGCACGAGCCAGGGGGGAGGGCCTGTGGACTGAGGGGTTCTGAACCGATCCCGATCGCATCTGAACCGCAGTCACGATCAACAATCCATTGCGCTTTAGTTTATCGGTTCAGGCTCAGTCTGCCCAGCACCGTTACTGCTCATGTCCCCGGCTCCTCGCCATGGCCCCCCAGGGCCAGGATCTGGGAGCGCAACTGGGCGGCCCGTGACCGATCATCGCGGCTGATCGCGATGGCGAGAGCGAATTCCAGCTTCTCAAGCTGGTGGCCGCCCTCGATGTATCCGGTGGGTCTGGGATGGGGAGCCGGGGCCACGAACGCCGCTGAACCGTTGGTACGGGGCAGGGGGCAGGCCGGATAGATGCTGGCCATGGTGAGCTTTCTTTTCATTCTGCCACCCGTGGCCAGGGCGGCGCGGCGGCGGACGCTAAGCGGCCAGGGGTGGCCCCAGCGGGACGCCGGCCCCGTCCTGTCCAGAGGGTCTGGTGAGAGGGCTCGGCTCCGAACTCCCTTCATGGCTCGGATTCCAAGGTGGGCCCTGCGGCGAGGACTCCTCCAGCAACTGTCGGCAATCCCGCAACATCAGCTCCACGTTCGCCAGGGCCTCGAGTTCGGTGGCCTCCGGCTGGCGCGGGGTTTCAAGCACCGTCTCGAGGGCCGCCAGACGCTGTTCGAGGGTCACGAGCCGGTGGGAAAGGGCGGAGACGGTCTGGGCCAGATCCTCGGCCGTGCGGGTGATGCGGAAGGACACCGATTCAGAGGCCATCACTGACGGGGCAACTGGGCCGATCACAACACAGAACACCCTTCGGCTCAAGCCGTCTCCCAGACTGGGCACTCCCTTGTCCCCTCCGGGCATGTCCACCTCCGCCTCTCTGGCGATCTATCTCCTGGCGGGTCTGGGAGGCGGACTGCTTGCCCTGCGCACGGGCATCCCGGCCGCCCCTCTGGCGGGGGCCCTGCTCGGCGCCGGGCTGGTCAGCATGAGCGGGCGCTGGGAGATGGCGATCTGGCCCAGCGGCACACGCACCGTTCTCGAGATCGCCATCGGCACCGTGATCGGCACCGGCCTCACCAGCGGAGCGCTGCTGGAGTTGAGGCAGCTGTGGCGACCGGCCATCCTGATCACCGTGGCTCTGGTGGCCACCGGTCTGGTGGTGGGGCTCTGGAGCAGTCGCCTGCTCGGAGTGGATCCGATCATCACCCTGCTGGGCGCTGCGCCAGGGGGCATCAGCGGCATGAGCCTGGTGGGCGCCGAATTCGGGGTCGGGGCCGCCGTGGCCGCGCTCCATGCCGTTCGTCTGATCACGGTGCTGCTGGTGCTGCCCATGATCGTGCGACTCGTCCTGACGTTCACAGCTGGTCATCCCTCCGGCTAGCCCAGCGCCTCTCCCCCACTCGACAGCTTCCGGGTGGCCGATACGTTGGGAGCCGCAGCCAGATCAGCCGGATCGGTGTCATGCCTCGTTCACGACAACCTTCCCCTCCCATCGGCCTCCGCCTCGCCCTGGCGCTGGGCACCGCCCTGGTGGCTCTCTCCCCGCCGGGCCCGGCCCGGGCCCAGGCCCCCCAGCCGGACCGCAGTGACGCCGGCGGCAAGGGCGCTGAGGTCTACTGCTTCATGCGCCGGTCGGGCAATGACCATGAGGTCAGCTGGAACGCCGCCTACGCGCTGATCAAACGGCAGAGCTCCAGCCTGTTCAAGACCTCCCCCGAACATGCCGCGGTGATGATCACCGAGGCCGTGGTGAAGTCGCCGGAGGCCTATCCCGATTGCGGCTTGTACCTGGGCGCCCTGTTCGGCAGTGAGCGGCCGGCCCCCCTGACCAGCGACGTCCCCGCCGGTGGCCCCGTGCCGATCCAGAGCGGCGGCACCACCCGCTCGGACCGCTATTCCTATTGACCCCTCCCATCGAGCCTGTCCCTCCTCTCAAACGGCCCCAGGCGGCAGGCAGCCTGCGGATCGGCGGGGCGGCCCTGCTCCTGACCCTGGTCGGGGCCTGCTCCGCTCCACCGATCCCCCAGGGCGAGCGGCTCAGGGGCGACGATTGCCTCCGGGACGTCCAGATCGATGACCTCCAGGACAGCCTGCGCCGCTGTGACGCGGTGGTGGAAGCCTTCCCCGCCGACCCCCGACCGCTCAGCGAGCGCTTCGTGCTCCACACGTTGAACGGGGATCAAGCCGCCGCCTGCCGGGACATCGAGCAGGCGGCCACCCTGCTCGAAGGGCTCCGCACCGATGCCCCGGCGGCGAGCGAACCCGAGGAAGCGTCCGAGGAGGAGCCGGAGCCCGAACAGCAGCTGGCCATCGACATCCGGGTGCGACTGGAGAGCTGCCGCGACAAACCCCCCCTGCCCGCGCCCTGATCTACCAGCTGTCGAGCAGCTCCCGGACCATGGCCGGCAGGGCCCGGCGGCGCAGGCTGGTGGCTCGCCCCTCCAGCAGCAGGGAGATGCGCTCGGCCTTGCTGGCGATCAAACCATCCACGAGCTGATCGGCCACCCCCAGCTGCAGCCAATGGCAGGTGAGGGCACCGGCCATGCCGATGCGGTGGCAACGGTCTTCCGCCTGCTCCGCATCCCCCGGTGTCCAGGGTCGTTCCAGCAGCACCACATGGGACGCCCGGTGCAGGGAGAATCCCAGCCCGGCCGCCCCATAGGTGGCGGTCAGCAGGGGCACCAGGCCGGCCTGGAAGCGATCCACCTGCCGCTGACGTTCGGGCGCCCGCAGCCGGCCGGTGAGGGCAACGCCGCCAAGCCGGGCGGCCAGCCGTTCCGCCATCGCGACGAAGGCGGAGAACACCACCACCGAGGCTCCCCGGGCCAGCAGCCCGGCCACCAGCCGTTCCGCCACGGGGAACTTGTACTGGGCCCCCAGCTGCCGCAGGGCGGTGAGCATCGCCAGCGGTTCCGCATCCCGGGCCACCTCCCCCCGGACCACCCGCCCGCGGTACTCCTCCACCTGGCGCTGGAGGCGGTGCTGAAATCCACGCCCTTCACTCTCCGACAGCTCCACCGGCCGCAGCAGGCGCCGTTTCGGCGGCAGATCCAGGCAGTCCTGCTTGCGGCGGTGCAGGAGCAGAGGCCGGGTCAAGCGCCGCAGTTCCTCCAGACGTTCGGCCCCGGTCGCCTGCCAGTGGCGCCGGCCCGCTCGCTCCCGCCAGTGCCCCTGGCAGTAGGTCTGCTCGAATCCGAGCTGGTCCCGTCCGAGTGGATGGTCGATCGCCACCAGCAACGGAAAGAGCTGACTGGGGCGTCCGTTCTTCATCGGCGTTCCGCTCAGCAGCCAGATCGCCCGCAGACGGGGGTGGCGGGCCAGCCGCAGCAGGGCCTGGGTGCGGCTGGCGGCGAGGGTCTGGGCGAAGTGGGCCTCATCGACGATCAAAACCGTGCCGGCCGGCGGCAGGGCCCGGGGAAGGCGGGCCCAGCTCAGCAGCTCCAGCTCGAGCTGGAGGGCAAAGGCCTCCCCGCGCCAGAATGGATGCAACCCGACCGGCGCCACCACGGCGATCCGGCAGTCCGCCTGGCGCACCAGGGCCCGGGCCGCCACCAGGGCGGTGAGGGTCTTGCCGAGCCCCATCGCATGGGCCAGCACCGCTCCACGCCGGGCCAGCAGCCAGCGGGCCGCGGTGCGCTGGTGGCGGAACAGACGACGGCCATCGGGCAGAGGGGCCTCCAGATCGGCCGCGGCCACCAGCTGCCGGTGGGGGGGCAGGGGAGGCAGGGGCTGCTCCAGCCAGTCCATCCATTCGGCGAGTTCCGGCTCGATCCCGAACCGATCGGCCAGCCGGACCCTGAGGACGGCCGACGCCTCCAGCGGAAACTCCCAGCAACGGCGGGCCGCCCTCCACCGCCCGGAGGGGCGGATCCGCCGCAGCTGGGCCTGGGTGACGGGATCGAATGGCGAGCGCACTTCGATCAGACCGGAAGGCCCGAGGGCCATCACACAGCGATCGAGCCGTGCGGGGGCAGCGGAAGCGGCGCTCAGCGGGGATCCTGGACCGACGCGACGTCGATCTTAGGTCGGCTGGGAGACGATGCAATCGGAGTCTGAAGGGCAGAAAAGTGCAGCCTTGGACACATTGATCCATGGGCGATTGACGGCAGAATCGCCCCAACCGAGGTGATGGGATGCACGTCAGGGATGCGGTATTCCTTGAGGATCTCTGCCCCAAATTACGTGTCCGCCGTTGGCGACAATCCCTCCACACTGTCACCCATCATCGATGTATTTATTGCGGCGATCGATCTGAATCGATCGACCATCTGCTTCCCCGCTGCCGCGGTGGCCTGAGCGTGACCGAAAACTGTGTGCCGGCCTGCCTGGCCTGCAACGGCCACAAGAGTGATGCCGACGCCTTCGACTGGTACCGGCGTCAGCGTTTCTACGATCCACGTCGGGCCATGGCGATCCGCGCCTGGATGGACGGCGATCTGCGGCTGGCGGTGCGGCTGCTGCAGTGGGCCCATCCGGAGCCGAGCCTGAACCTGCAGGCGGCCTGAACCTGGCGGCGGCCCTTGGCCCGCGCACCGCCGCTCACCAGACGCGGCAGACCTGTGGACCGTTATGGCGCTCACAGATTGCCGCCAGTTCCTCGGGCCGCTCCGGCGCCAGCAGCAGGGCTCCGACCAGCAGGGCCACGACCAGCGGCCAGGACGTCCACGAGAACGACGGCGGGCGCCCGGAGTGCTGCTGCCGCCGGGGGGAGGGCCAGGGCCGACAGTCCATCCCCGCCCGCGCCGCTGCCCACGGGCTTCCCGGCCGGCCCCCCGGTCCCCCCAGGCGCCGGCAGCGGCGCGGGCGGGGATGGACTGTCGGGGGGGCGGACGATGTAGAGAGGCAGGCGGGGGGCATCGGAGCAGGACCGAAACAGTGATACAGATGTACTCATGACCGATGGCGCTGTCAATGGCGCCCCCGCACGGGCACTCGTGCTGGGGGGCGGCTACTGCGGTCGGCGCTTCGCCGCGGCCCTGGCCGCAGAGGGGTGGAACGTGGGGCTCACCAGCCGCAGCGGTGCCCCGCCCTCCGCTTCCGATGCCCGCCTGGAAGCCCCCCCCCGGCAGAACTGGATCCGCTTCGATCCAGGCCAGGATCGGCGACCGGACGCGGCCGCCCTGGCCGGCACCACCCACGTGCTGGTCACCATCCCACCCGGGGCGGATGGGCGTGACCCCAGCCTGGCGGCCCTCGGACCGCTGCTGCGCCAGCTTCCCCTGCGCTGGCTCGGCTACCTCTCCACCACCGGGGTCTACGGCGACAGCGGCGGCGACTGGGTCGCGGAGACTGACCCACCGGCCCCCTCCCTGGCGCGCAGCCAGGCCCGGTTGGCCTGCGAGAACGCCTGGCTGTCCAGTGGCCTTCCGGTGCAGCTCTTCCGTCTCCCGGCGATCTACGGCCCGGATCGCTGCCCCTTCCAGAGCCTGCTGACGGGGCGGAGCCGGTTGATCCACAAACCCGGCCAGGTGTTCAGCCGCGTCCATGTCGACGACATCGTGGGTGCCCTGCTGCACTGCCTCGCCCTGCCGGTGGCGCAGCGCCCGGCCTTGGTCAACCTGGCGGACGATGTCCCCTGCCCCTCCAGCGAGACCCTCGGCTTTGCCGCCCACCTGCTCGGCTGCAAGCTGCCGGAGGTGGAACGCTTCGAGCGGATCGCCGCCGACCTCAGCCCGATGGCCCGTAGTTTCTGGAGCGAGAACCGCCGCACCAGCAACCGACGGCTGCGCGAGGATCTCGGCTATGCCCTGCGCTACCCGAGCTTCCGGGAGGGCTATCGGGCATCTCTGGAGGAGGAACGGGAGGCGGCCAGCCGGGGGCTCATCGAGCCCCCGGCTGCACCGGCGGCGGGCACACCGGAGGGGCCGCCGGCTGCAAATTGTTGAGGGTGGGCAGCTGGACCTCGGCCATGAACCGGCACCAGTCGATCACCACCCAGCCCCGCTGAAGGCCCGTGCCGAGGCCGAACATCAGACCACCGAGCAGCAACCAGCGAATCATGAACAGCGAGGCCACGCGAAGGGAGGCTAGTCAGCACCGGATCGCCCTCTCGCTGGGGGATCCGGCCGGGATCGGCCTGGAGGTGAGCCTCAAGGCCCTGGCCGTCCTGGAGGGGACGGGGACGGAGGTGGTGTTGGTGGGCTGCCGGCGCTGGCTGGTGCGCAGCTACCTGGAGCTCCGTGAGCACAGCGCCCAGCCCCTGGCCGATCCGCGTCACCATCCGATCGTGGACCTCCCGATGGATGAGGATCCGGAACCCGGGCGGGGCACGGCCGCCAGCGGCGCCGCCAGCTTCGCCTGGCTGACGGCGGCGGTGGAGTTGGTGCGCTCAGGTCGCTGTCAGGCCCTGACCACGGCTCCGATCGCCAAGCACGCCTGGCGGGCCGCCGGTCATCCCTACCCCGGCCAGACGGAGCGCCTGGGGGAACTGTGCGGCGGTGCCCAGGCCTCGATGCTGTTCACGGCCCGGGCACCCGCGGAAGGCTGGCGCCTGAACACCCTGCTGGCCACGACCCACATCCCGCTGGGGGCGGTGGCCGCGGCGCTGACCCCGGAGCTGGTGGGGCGGCAGCTGGACACCCTGCTGACCTTCTGCCGCCGCTTCCGCGAGCGACCCAGGCTGGTGGTGGCCGGGCTCAATCCCCACGCCGGCGAGGCGGGGCAGCTCGGCCGGGAGGAACAGGACTGGCTGATCCCGCTGCTGGAGAGCTGGCGCGAGCGCCATCCCGGCATTGAACTGATCGGCCCCCAGCCCCCCGACATCTGCTGGCTGGAGGCCGCCGCCGCCTGGCGGGGGGAGTCTCCCGGCTCCGATGGCTACCTGGCGCTGTATCACGACCAGGGACTGATCCCGGTGAAGCTGCTGGCCTTCGACGCGGCGGTGAACACGACGCTGGGACTGCCGTTCCTGCGCACCTCCCCGGATCACGGCACCGGCTTCGACATCGCCGGACGGGGAACGGCACGGCCCCACAGCATGGTGGCCGCCCTGGAAACGGCCCGGGAGCTGGGCTGACGGCGGCACCGGGCCCCGGCCCCGCACGCCGGCTGGCTCAAAGGGGCTTGACCCGCAGCAACACCTGGCCGAATTCAACCGGCGTCCCGTTCTCCACCAGGATCTCGATCACCTCGCCGCTCACCTCGGCCTCGAGTTCGTTCATCAGCTTCATCGCCTCAAGGATGCAGACGGGTTGACCGATGCCGATGCGGCTGCCGATCTCCACGAAGGGTTGATCCCCCGGGGAGGCGGCGCGATAGAAGGTGCCCACCATCGGAGCGGTGACGTCGACCAGATCGGCTCGCACGGCGGCGGGGGCCGGGGGCGGGGCGGACGGCTCGCCCGGCGCCGCCGGGACCGGTCCCGGCGGCGCCGGGGCCATCGTGACGGCCATGGGGCCGGCGGACGCCGGCGGCAGGGGAGCCGGCGGAACCGGGGCCGGCAGGTTGCGCCGCACCTCGAGCCGGAAGTCATCCCCTTCGAGCTTGAGCTCCTGGATGTCGCTCTGCTCGAGGAGGGCGAGCAGCTGATGCAATTGGTCGTTGTCGAGCTGCATGGTGGTTCAGGACTCCCGACCGAGGTAGCTGTCGCTGCGGGTATCGATCTTGATCTTCTCGCCGATGGTGATGAACAGGGGAACCATCACCTGGGCACCCGTCTCGACAATGGCCGGCTTGGTGCCCCCGGTAGCGGTGTCCCCCTTCACCCCGGGATCGGTCTGGGTGACCTCGAGGACGACGGAATTGGGCAGCTCCACCTCCAGGGGCGAGCCGTTCCAGGACACCACATTCACCTCCATCCCCTCCTTGAGGTACTTGCGGCCGTCGCCGATCTGCTTGGCGCTCAGGCGGGTCTCCTCGTAGCTGGCCATGTCCATGAAGACGTACTCATCGGCCTCCATGTAGGTGTGTTGCAGCGTCGATTTCTCCAGCTGCGCCTGGGCCACGGTTTCGCCCGCTCGGAATGTCTTCTCCACCACGTTGCCGCTCTGGACCGCCTTGAGCTTGGTGCGCACGAAGGCAGAGCCCTTGCCCGGCTTCACATGCAGAAATTCGACGACCCTCCAGACCTGTCCATCGAGCTCGATGGTGGTACCGGTTCGGAAGTCGTTGCTGGAGATCATTCCGGGTGAACGGGTGAGCGGGATTGTACGGCTGGCCCCTGAACCCCTCTCCCCTCCCCGGCCCTGGCCGGGGAGCTGTGCCAAAGTCCGGAGAACGGCAGGGTGAGCCATGCACAGCAGCCTGTTGAGCAGGCGGTTCCGGCCGTCCCCCAGCCCCCTGCTGGCGGTCCTGCTGTCTCTCGTCCTGATCGCCGCGGCCGGCATGGCCGGGCCCGGAGCTGCGGCCGCCGCCCTGCCCCCCGGCAATGCCGTGACCGACCCGGCCACCCTGTTGCGCGATGCCCTGCCGATCGAGCAACCCGATCTGCAGACCCTGCAGCACCGCCTGGAGGACACCAGCGGGGATCTGCGGGCCAAGCGCTGGACTGCGCTCAGCGGTCGGGTGCGCCGGGCCCAGTCCAGCCTGAGCGCCCGTCGCGCCGCCCTGCTCGCCAGCTTCGACGCTGCGGACCAGGACCCGGTCCAAACCCTGCTGGATCGCCTGGAGACGGAGCTCCAGGCGGTGGCCGCCGCGGCGGAGAGCCAGGATCGCGGGAGCTTCCTCTCTGCACGACGGGCCGCCCTCAGCACGATCGGCCAGGCCGAGGCCCTGCTGGTGGGTTCCTTCCCCGTGGCGATACCCGAACGCTTCGACGCTTTGCCGCGGCTGCTCGGGCGAGCCACCATCCGGCTCCGCACCACCAAAGGGGACCTGACCGCCGTGGTGGACGGCTACAACGCGCCCCTCACCGCCGGGGCCTTCGTGGACCTGGTGCAGCGCGGCTTCTACGACGGCCTGCCCTTCATTCGCGCCGAGGACTTCTACGTGCTCCAGACGGGCGATCCCATCGGACCGGAGGGGGGGTTCGTCGACCCCGCCACCGGCCGGGAGCGCACCGTGCCACTGGAGATCATGGTGCCGGGCGAATCCGAGCCCTTCTACAACCAGACCTTCGAGGATCTGGGCCTGTTCAAGGCCACGCCGGTCCTGCCCTTCGCCACCAAGGGCACCCTGGGCTGGGCCCACTCCGACCAGGCCCTCGATGACGGTTCCTCCCAGTTCTTCCTGTTCCTGTTCGAGGCCGAACTGACCCCCGCCGGCCTGAATCTGATCGACGGACGCTATGCCGCCTTCGGCTACGTGGTGGACGGTTTCGATGTGCTGGAGGAACTCACCGCCGACGACGGCATCGTTTCGGCGACCGTTCTGGAGGGAGCGGAACACCTGCGCCCCCATGGCTGAACCCGGCTGGTCGATCCCGTCCCGATCCCCCAGCCTGGCGGACCTGGGGGAGTGGGGTCTGATCGAACGGCTGAGGACCCATGCTCCCGCGGCCCAGTTCGAGGACGATGCGGCCCTGCTGAGCGAACGGGCCGGGGGCGTGCTCGTCGTCACCAGTGATGCCCTGGTGGAGGGCATCCACTTCAGCGAGGCGACGATGGCGGCGGCGGACGTGGGCTGGCGGGCCGCCGCCGCCAATCTCTCGGACCTGGCGGCGATGGGATGCCGGGAGGTGGTGGGCCTGACGGTGGCCCTTGTGGCCCCTGCCAGCACGCCCTGGAGCTGGGTGGAGGGGGTCTACACGGGCCTGGGCGAGGCC
Organism: Cryptocyanus atlanticus LEGE 06306; assembly: GCF_056633155.1. NCBI lineage: Bacteria > Bacillati > Cyanobacteriota > Cyanophyceae > Synechococcales > Prochlorococcaceae > Cryptocyanus > Cryptocyanus atlanticus. The sequence continues at coordinate 235,959 of NZ_JBSJOZ010000004.1, read as the reverse complement.
CTGCGGGCCCATGGTGGGGTGCTGCTGGGTGGGGACTGCAGCGGCGGCGGGCAGCGGGTGCTGGCCATCACAGCCCTGGGGCGCCTCGGCGCCGAGGGTCCGATCCGCCGCGGGGAGGGCCGGGCGGGCGACACGCTGGTCTGCACCGGAGCCCATGGACTGAGCAGGCTGGGCCTGGCCCTGCTGCAGGAGGAGGCCATCAGGGGCGAAGGTCCCGGCCTGGGCGACGACCCTCTCGCGCGCCGGGCGGTGGCGGCTCACCGCCGGCCCCGGCCCCGGCTCGATGCAGTGGAGGCCCTGGCGAGGAGCCGGCCGCCGGGGCACCTCTGGCGGGTCGCCGGCACCGACAGCAGTGACGGATTGGCGGCCGCCGTGCGGGCCCTGGCCGTGACCAGCGGCTGTGACGCCTGGCTGGAGCGGGACAGCCTGCCCCTGGATCCCGCCATGGTCTCCCTGGGGGACGCCGAGGCCTGGTGCCTGGGGGGGGGGGAGGATTTCGAACTGGTGCTCGCGCTGGACCCAGCCTGGGGGGACTCGTTTCTGAACGCCCTGCCCGGCTCCTGCCGGATCGGCCGGTTGACCAGGGGCGACGGGACCCTGCGCTGGGCTCCGGGGGGAGAGGCCCTGACCTCCGGGGCCCTCGGCTTCAGCCATTTCGGCCCAGTCTGATTCGGCGGGGGGTGGGGATCAGGCCCAGTTGCTGGCCACCACTTCGGCCAGGTCAACGACCCGCTGGCTGTAGCCCCACTCGTTGTCGTACCAGGAGATCACCTTCACCATGTCGTCACCCATCACCAGGGTGAGGTCGGCGTCGACGATCGTGGATTCGTCGGTGCCGGCATGGTCGGAGGAGACCAGCGGGAGATCGGAGTACTTGATGATTCCCTTCATGCCGTTCTCGGCGGCCGCCTTGAGGGTGCCGTTCACCTCCTCCCGGGTGGTGGCGCGGCTGATCTGCAGCACCAGGTCGACCACCGACACATTGGGGGTGGGAACGCGCAGGGCGATGCCGCTGAGCTTGCCCTTCATGGGCGGGTAGACCAGGGCCACGGCCTTGGCGGCCCCGGTGGAAGTGGGCACGATGTTGATGGCGGCGGCCCGGGCCCGGCGCAGGTCGCGATGGCTGGCATCGAGGATGCGCTGATCGCCGGTGTAACTGTGGGTGGTGGTCATCGTGCCCTTGACGATGCCGAAGGCCTGATCAAGAACCTTGACGATCGGAGCCATGCAGTTGGTGGTGCAACTGGCATTGCTGATGATGTCAAAATCTTCATGGCGGTACTGGTCGGCATTCACTCCCACCACGAAGGTGCCGATGCCCTCCCCCTTGCCGGGCGCCGTGATCAGCACCTTGCGGGCCCCGGCCTGAATGTGCTTGCTGGCTCCTTCCTTATCGATGAATACACCCGTGGCTTCGATCACCAGATCAACGCCCCATTCCTTCCAGGGAAGGTTCAGCGGATTGCGGTCAGAGAAACACTTGATGCTTCGGCCATTGACGATCAACGTATCCTCGGTGTACCCGATCTTGGCATCACGGATTCGGCCCAGCATCGAGTCATACTCAAGCAGGTGAGCATTCGTACGCGGATCTGAGGTGTCATTGAGACCCACCACCTCGATGCCTGTATCGGCACCGCGACTGAGCCAGCAGCGCATGAAGTTGCGACCAATCCGGCCGAATCCATTGATCGCAACGCGCAAGGTCATGGCAGGAACGGGAAAACCCGCTAACAAAGGGGAGTTTGGCTGCAGATCATACAGAATTGGCTTCCCCCCTCCCCATCACGTGCCGGGGCACCACCTTCGGCGACGCCGTCTGCGATGGGAACATGCGTGACCGGGGGAGAGACAACCGGATGCGCTCGGCTTAACTTCGGAACCACATGGAGACGCCCGTGGGACCGCTGCTCGACCGCCGGGTTCCGGTTCATTTCATTGGAGCGGGTGGCATCGGCATGTCAGCCCTGGCCGGGATCCTGGCGGATCGCGGCTTTGCGGTGACCGGCTCGGACTCCCGGCCCAGCCAGGCGCTGGAGGACCTGCGCCCTCGGGGTGTCCGGGTCTTCCGCCAGCAGAGCGCCTCCACGGTCGACGCGATCCGCAGCGGCACCGCCGAGCCGCCGCTGGTGGTGATCAGCACGGCGGTGCCGGCCCAGAACCCTGAACTGGTGGCAGCCCGCCGGGCCGGCCTGCGGGTGGTCCACCGCTCCGACGTGCTGGCGGCCCTGATCAACGGTCAGGCCTCGATCGCGGTGGCCGGCAGCCACGGCAAGACCACCACCAGCACCTTGATCGCCACCCTGCTGGCCGCCACCGGCAACGACCCCACCGCCATCATCGGCGGGATGGTGCCGGCCTTCGCCAGCAATGCCCGCAGCGGGCACGGCACTCTGCTCGTGGCCGAGGCCGACGAATCCGATGGGTCCCTGGTGAAGTTCCGCCCCTCCCTGGGCCTGATCACCAATCTCGAACTCGACCACACCGACCATTACGCCGACCTCGAAGCCCTCGTCCAGACCCTGCGGCGGTTCGCCGCCGGGTGCGGTTCCCTGCTGGCGAACGCCGACTGTCCCGTGCTGGCCAAGCACTTCCACCCGAGGGCCTGGTGGTCGATCAACCGCAGCACCGGTGTCGAGTTCGCCTCCCTCGCAGTGGAGGAGCACGGCGAAGGCACGGTGGCCGACTTCCATGAGAACGGGGTGAGGGTGGGCCGCTTCCACCTGCCCCTGCCCGGCCGGCACAACCTCAGCAACGCCACGGCCGCCCTGGCCGCCTGCCGCCTGCAGGGGGTGAGCGTGGAGGCGCTGCAGGCGGCGGTTCGCACCCTGCGCTCCCCTGGCCGCCGCTTTGATTTCCGTGGCAGCTGGGGCGGTCGCCAGGTGGTCGACGATTACGCCCATCACCCCAGCGAAGTGGAGGCCACCCTCCGCATGGCCCGCCTGATGGTGGAGAGCGGCCGCAGTCCGCTCCCCCACCCTCCCCGCCGGGTGGTGGCCGTGTTCCAGCCCCACCGCTACAGCCGCACCGCCGAGTTCCTCGAGGCCTTCGCCCTGGCGCTGGGCCTGGCCGATGTGGTGCTGCTGGCACCGCTGTACGCCGCCGGAGAGGCCGCGATCCCGGGGATCTGCAGCGAACGGCTGGCCGAGCGGATCCACCATCGCCATCCGGTCCTGCCCCTGCAGGTGGCCACCAGCCTCGATCAGCTGGCCGACCTGGTCTGGCGGGAGAGCCTGGCAGGTGATCTGCTGCTGGTGATGGGAGCCGGAGATGTGAACACCCTCTGGGAGCGGCTCCAGACCCGTCCCGGTCTGCCGAGCCATGGCCAGCAGCCTCTGGCCGCCTGACGCCGGCGTGACTCCCGAGCGGCCCTCCGATCTGCTGCGCGGCGCGGTGCCCCTGGCGGAGTACACCACCTGGAAGGTGGGCGGCCCGGCCGAGTGGTTCGCCGAACCCTCCACGGCGGAGGCGCTGATCGGCCTGGCCGGCTGGGCCGATCGGCGCGGACTCCCCCTCCGCCTGATCGGGGCCGGATCGAATCTGCTGGTGAGCGACACCGGACTGAAGGGCCTCACCCTCTGCAACCGCCGCCTGCAGGGCAGTGTTCTCGAGTCCGCCACCGGCTGGATCGAGGCCCAGGCCGGAGAACCGATTCCGACCCTGGCCCGCCGGGCTGCCCGGGCCGGCCTGAGCGGGTTGGAGTGGGCCGTGGGCATCCCCGGCACAGTGGGTGGAGCCGTGGTGATGAACGCCGGCGCCCAGGGCGGTTGCACCGCCGAGTGGCTCGAGGAGGTCACCGTGCTGGATCCGGCCAGGGGTGGGGCGCCCTTCGTGCTCCGCGCCACCGATCTGGATTTCGCTTACCGGCACAGCCGCCTGCAGGAGGAACCCCTGCTGGTGCTGGCCGCCCGCTTCCGGCTGAGCGCCGGCCACGATCCCGCCGAGATCAGCCGCCGCACCAGCGCCAATCTGGCCAGCCGCACCAGCAGCCAGCCCTACCAGCAGCCAAGCTGCGGCAGCGTCTTTCGCAATCCGGAACCCCACAAGGCCGGCCGCCTGATCGAGGCTCTGGGGCTCAAGGGGCTGAGCATCGGCCAGGCGATGGTCTCGCCCATCCATGCCAACTTCATCGTCAACGGCGGCGGCGCCTGCGCCGAGGACATCGATCGGCTGATCCGGCTGGTGCAGGAGCGTGTCCATGAGGCCCACGGCCTCTGGCTCCACCCCGAGGTGAAACGGCTGGGTCCGTTCGCCGCGGTGACGCTGGCGGCCTGAGGGGCAGGCCGTAGCCTGAGGCCGCTCACGCACCCCCGGCATGGCTGGATTCGGACTTCCCAACTTCGGCCAGCTGACCGAAGCCTTCCGCAAGGCCCAACAGATCCAGCAGGACGCCCAGAAGCTCCAGGACGAACTGGACGCCATGGAACTGGAAGGCTGCAGCAGCGACGGCCGGGCCAGCGTCTGGCTGACGGGCAACCAACAGCCGCTGAGGGTGCGGCTGGCACCCGAGCTCGTGGCCGAGGGGGCCGAAGCCACCGAGACCGCCACCCTGGAAGCCCTCAGAGCCGCCTACGAGCGCTCCACGGGCACGATGAAGGAGTGCATGGAAGAACTCACCGGCGGCCTCAACCTGCCGGGCCTGGGGGGCTGAACGACGGGTCGGTGCCCTCCTGCTGGCGCCGCCGCCGCCGGGAGGGCTCCCTTCGGGCCCGCGTGAGCCGGCTCCTGAGGCTGGCATCGGGGCGGTCCACCCCGGTGTCGCTCGCGCCCCCCTCCCGGCCGGAGCGATCCTCCAGCAGGGCCTCCAGGCACTGGCCGTAGAGCCGGTGGCGATCCCAGGCCGTGCCGACTTGACAACCGGGATCGCCCAGGTGGAGACAATTCCGGAAGCGGCAGCCCCCCCCCGCCAGGGCGGAGCGGATCTCCGGAAAGAAGCTGGCAAGCCGGACGGGATCCGTGGGCAGATCGGGCCGGTTGAACCCCGGAGTGTCGGCCAGCAGGGCACCCCGGGCCAGGGGGAAGAGTTCCACATGGCGGGTGGTGTGGCGGCCGCGCTGCAGCCGTCCGGACACCGCCCCCACGCGAAGAGCCAGGGCCGGCAGGAGGGCGTTGAGCAGGCTGCTCTTGCCCACCCCCGAGGGACCGCAGAGCACGGCGAGGCCGGGCCGAGCCAGGCGGGAGCGCAGGGCATCGAGGCCCAGGCCGCTGCGGACACTGATCGGCAGCGGCTCGTAGCCCCAGTCCCGCAGCCGGCCGCACCAGGCCTCCAGCGCTTCCGGGGGGAGCAGATCCCGTTTCGAGAGCACCAGCTCCACCGGCTGGCCGCTGGCTTCGGCGGTGAGCAGGAAACGGGTCAGCTGCAACGGATCCAGGGCGGGCTGGGCCAGGGACACCACCACCACCACCCGATCGCAGTTGGCCACCGCCGGACGCTCCAGTCGGCTGATGCGGGGAGCGACGGCCGTGACCGCGCCCCGCCCCGCCGGCCAGTCGACCCCGTCAAGAACCACCCTGTCGCCCACCAGGATCCGGCGACCGGCCTTGCCCAGCCGGGTGCGGCGCACACAGAGCAGTTGCTCGACGCCGCCGGGACCGGGGACATCGAGGCCCACCTGACAGAAATTGGCCTGCAGGGCCATCACCAGGCCCGAGATCGGGGGGTCGGGCTCAACTGCCATGGCGGCGGATCAGCAGACGCACGACGGCAGCGGGGAACTCGGGACGTGCAGGCTGGACCGCCTCGACGCGATGGCCGTCGGCGGCCAGCCCCTCGGCCACCATCCGCTGCGGTTCCCCGGCATCGAGATCCACCTGCAACCAGTCCCCGGGCGTGATCGTCTCCAGGGCCAGACGGGCCCGGATGAAATTGAGCGGGCAGGGTGTGCCCCGCAGATCAAGCCGGGCGGCAGGTTCGGGAATGGACGCCACGGACGCTGGAGCAGGGGCTGAAACGGTCCTAACCGAACAGACCACCGAACAGACCACTCTTGTGGGGATGGTCCTTGGCGGAGTGGTGACCGGCCAGCTGTTCCAGCAGTTCGCGTTCGTGGCTGCTGAGCTTGGCGGGAAGCTGCACCTTGACTGCGAACAGATGGTTGCCGCGGGCCACCGGATTGCCCAGTTTCGGCACCCCCTTGCCGCTGAGGGTGAGCACCGCACCGGGCTGGGTGCCGGCCGGAATCTCGAGTGTGTCCGGGCCATCCACCGTGTCCACCTCGATCCGGTCTCCCAGGATCGCCTGCAGGTAGTTCACCGCCACCTCGGAATGGATGTGGATCCCGTCGCGGCGCAGCCGGTCGTGGGCCTGCACGAACAGGTAGACGTAGAGATCGCCGGCGGGACCGCCCCGCTGCCCCGCATTGCCCTCCCCGGCCACCCGCAGCCGGGTGCCGGAGTCGACCCCGGCGGGGATCGTGATCCGCAGCTTCTTGCGCACCTGCTGGACCCCCTGGCCACCGCAGTCGCCGCAGGGATCGGCGATCACCTGGCCGCTTCCCTCGCAACTGGGACAGGGCGCGACCTGGGTGAAGCTGCCAAAGGGCGTCCGGGTGGCGCGGCGCACCTGGCCGGCCCCGCCGCAGGTGCTGCAGGTGGTGGGGCCGCTGCCACTCCGGGCACCGCTACCGGAACAGGTGGCGCAGGTTTCGAGGTGGCGGATCTGCACCTCCCGCTCCTGACCGAAGACCGCCTCCTGGAAGCTGATGCTGAGGTCGAGGCGCAGGTCATCGCCCTGGCGCGGGCCGCGCCGCCGGGGTCCGCCGGCCGCCGCTCCCCCGCCGAAGCCGCTGAAGAAAGTCTCGAACAGGTCGGCGAAGCCGCCCATGTCGCCCATATCGGGGGTACCGCCACCGGTCACCCCCGCCTCACCGAACTGGTCGTAACGGGCCCGGGTCTGGGGATCGTTGAGCACCTCGTAGGCGCGGCCGATCTCCTTGAAGCGGTCCTCCGCCCCGGACTCCTTGTTGATGTCCGGGTGGTATTGACGTGCCAGCCGGCGGTAGGCCCGCTTGAGGGTGTCCGCGTCGGCGTCGCGAGCCACACCCAGCAGGTCGTAGTAATCGGCCATCAGCTGGATTCCTCACCGCCCGCGCCATCGGGAGCTCCGGATTCTCCGGTGGATCCACCGGGTCCCGGTCCCATCGACACTTTCACCAGAGCATGGCGCAGGACCCGGCCGTCCAGCTGGTAGCCCCGCTGGAGTTCCTCGATCACCAGATCCTCGGCGAGCTGGTCGCTGGGTTCCCGCAGCACCGCTTCATGCAGGTTGGGATCGAACGGCTCACCCTCCACGCGCATCGGCGAGACACCCAGCTGCTTGAACACGTCAACGAGCTGTTTATAGAGGTTCTGGTAACTGCGATGTAGCGCCTGGGCTTCCTCACTCTGGGGGTCGAGCTGCTGGCGGGCCCGATCGAAGTTGTCGACCACCGGCAGGATCTCGCTGAGGGTGGAGCAGGTGATCTGCAGGCGCAGGTCGTCCCGGTCGCGGCTCTGGCGTTTGCGGAAGTTGTCAAAGTCGGCGGCGATCCGCATGTACTGCCCCCGCAGGGTCTCGTGCTCGGCCCGGAGGCTGTCCAGGGCGGCCTGGAGACCCCCGTCACCCAGGGTGTGATCCCCCGGCTCGGGGGGAGCCTGCGGAGCCGGATCCACCGGGACCCCGGCGGTCGCTTCGGGGAACTCCGTGCCCGGCGCCTCCGCCTGGACGCCAGGCTCGGGCGGGACGGGGGTGGCTTCTGGGAAGGGAGTGGCTTCGCCGCTCATGCTGACTGAACCGCCAATCGGTCCTAGACATGTTGAAGGTCGAGGGGGTCCTCCCACAAGCGGGGGAAGCCCGCACCTGATCCGACAGCCCCCACGCGACGGCGATGAGCAGTTCCCCAGGCGGGCCGGTGTCCGAAGCCATGAGCCTGGCCCGGCGGCGGCTTGAAGCCGAGTTGCTGCTCGGGGAACGGGTGCTGACGGCAGCGGAGCTCCTGGCCGCCGACCACCGGGCCCTCGAGAGCTGCGCGTCGATGCCGATCGAACGCTGGCGGGATCTGGCCTGCCTGCCGCTGGAGCTCCAGGGCGATCGGGTGCGGATCGCGATCCCCAGCGGCTGGAGCACCGAGCAGCGCCGCTGGCTGGAGGAGACGATCACCGCCAGCGGGAAGCAGGCGGAGCTACGGGTGGGCCTGAGGGAGGAGATCGCCACGGCCCTGGAGCGCAAGCTCGCCGAGCGCGAGCGGAGTCGTCCGCCGGAGCTGGGCCTCGCCGCGGCTCCCGACGAACGCCCGACGGGACCGTCCCTGCTGGATGGCCTCAGCCTGGAGGCCCAGCTGGAGGAACCCTCCAGCGAGGACGAGCTGGAGATGGACCTGGAGGCCAGCATCCAGGCCTCCAACGCCTCACCCGTGGTGAGCCTGGTGAATCGGATCCTGGTCGAGGCGATGGAGTCCGAGTCGAGCGACATCCATGTGGAGCCGGAGGAGGACGGCCTGCGGATCCGCTTCCGCCAGGACGGGGTGCTGCATCAGGTGGAGGAGCTGCCCAGGAGCCTCACGCCGGCCGTGACCTCCCGCTTCAAGATCATGGCCGACCTGGATATCGCCGAGCGGCGCCTGCCCCAGGACGGTCGTGTCCGCCGGGTGTTCCGGGGCCGACCGATCGAACTGCGGGTGAGCACCCTCCCCGGTCGCTGGGGGGAGAAGGTGGTGCTGCGGCTGCTCGACAGCGGCGCCACCCGCCTCGGGCTCGACCGGCTGATCACGGATCCGGCCACCCTATCCCTGGTGCGGGCGATGGGGGCGCGGCCCTTCGGGATGATCCTGGTGACGGGACCGACCGGCTCCGGGAAATCCACGACCCTCTATTCGCTGCTTTCGGAACGCAACGAACCGGGCATCAACATCTCCACTGTGGAGGACCCGATCGAGTACATGCTGCGCGGCATCACCCAGACCCAGGTGAATCGCGACAAGGGCTACGACTTCAGCACTGCCCTGCGGGCCTTCATGCGCCAGGATCCCGATGTGCTGCTGGTGGGGGAGACCCGTGACGGCGAGACCGCCAAAACCGCCATCGAAGCGGCCCTGACCGGCCACCTGGTGCTGACCACCCTGCACTGCAACGACGCCCCCAGCGCCATCGCCCGGCTGCACGAGATGGGGGTGGAGCCCTTCATGGTGAGCGCCTCCCTGCTGGGGATCGTGTCCCAGCGGCTTCTGCGCCGGATCTGTCCCACCTGCCGGATTGCCTACCACCCCGGCGAGGAGGAACTGGGTCATTTCGGTCTGTTCGCCAGCAACGAGCAGGCGGTGACGTTCTTCCGGGCGAACCGCTCCAGCGGCGAGGGGGGCCATCCCTGCCCCAGCTGCCAGGGCCGGGGCTACAAGGGTCGGATCGGCGTCTACGAAGTGGTTCGGGTCAATGAGGTCCTCGCCAGCGCGATCGCCAAGGGGGTCAGCACTGATGTGATCCGCAAACTGTCGATCGAGACCGGCATGAAAACCCTGCTGGGCTATGGCCTCGACCTGGTGCGCGAAGGCCACACCACCCTGGAGGAAGTGGAGCGGATGCTGCTGACCGACAGCGAACTGGAAGCGGAGCGGCGCGCCCGCGCCCTCACCACCCTCACCTGCACCGGCTGCGGCGCCGGCCTCAAGGACGAGTGGCTGGAATGCCCCTACTGTCTGACGGCACGGATGTGACGCGGGCGAACGCTCGCCCGACCCTTCAGAATCCGAACTTTCGCCCCGCCAAGCCTCATGGAACTCCGGATCGAGGAGTTGATGGAAGAACTGGTTGAGCAGAAGGGAAGCGACCTCCATCTGGCCGCCGGACAGCAACCGTTCGGACGTTTCAATGGCGAACTGCGGCCAATGCGCGATCAGGCCCTCAGCGAAGAATCCTGCAACCGGATGATCTTCTCAATCCTCAACAACGCCCAGCGCAAGCAACTGGAGCAGACCTGGGAGCTGGACTGTTCCTACGGCTTGCGGGGTCTGGCCCGCTTCCGCATCAACGTGTACAGCCAGCGCGGCACCTATGCCGCTTCGATGCGAGCTCTTAACAGCACGGTGCCATCACCCCAGGAGCTCGGACTTCCTCCGGTGGTGGTGGACATCACCAACCGACCGAGTGGCCTGGTGCTGGTGACGGGGCCGACGGGCTCGGGCAAGAGCACCACCCTGGCCTCCCTGCTCGACCACATCAATCGCAGCCGGGCCGAGCACATCATCACAATCGAAGATCCGATCGAGTTCACCTATACGAATGACCGAAGCCTGATTCACCAGAGACAACTCAATGAAGACACCAAGAGTTTCAGCAATGCCCTGCGGGCAGCCCTGCGCGAGGATCCCGATGTGATTCTGGTGGGGGAGATGCGTGACCTGGAGACCATCCAACTGGCGATCACTGCCGCTGAGACGGGCCACCTGGTGTTCGCGACCCTGCACACCAGTTCCGCCCCCCAGACCGTGGATCGCATCGTGGATGTGTTTCCGGCCGGACAGCAGATGCAGGTGCGCACGCAGCTGAGCAGCAGCCTGGCGGCGATCTTCGCCCAGACGCTCTGTCAGCGCAGCAGTCCATCGCAGCAGGCCTATGGCCGGGTGATGGCCCAGGAAATCATGATCAACACGCCAGCGCTGGCCAACCTGATCCGGGAGGGGAAAACGGCCCAGATCTATTCCCAGATTCAGACCGGCGGCCAGATGGGGATGCAGACCCTCGAGAAGGCCCTGGCCGATCTGGTGCGGAAGGGAGACATCGCCATCGAGGAAGCCCGCTCGAAATCCACCAAACTGGCCGAACTGAACCGCCTGCTCGGCGTGGCCGCCTGACCGAGACGCCATGCCCGCCTTTCTCGCCACCTACGCCACCGCGACCGGCTCCAACCGGGAGCTGACCCTCTCGGCCGTGGATCTGCCCAGCGCCCGCCGGGAACTGCGGCGGCGCGGCATCCTCCCCACGTCCCTGGTGCCCGCCACGGCCGGACCCACGCCGGTGTTCGTGGCCAACTATCACGATGGGCGCGGCCAGTCGAGGGAAGTGCGCCTGAACGCGGCCGACCTGGCAGCCGCCAAGCGGGAGCTGCGCCGCCGCGGCATCCGGGCCACCTCGGTGGCCCCACTCGCCGCCACCGGCAGCTCGAGGGAGGCCGGATCGAAGCCCGGGGGCAGCCTGTTCAGCCGGGATCTGGGGTCCATCAGCTTGTTCGAGGCCCGGCCCAGCATCCGGGACAAGGCTCTGTTCGCCAACAAACTCTCGGTGATGGTGGACTCGGGGGTGCCGATCGTCCGCAGCCTCACGATGGTGGCCAACCAGCAGAAGAAGCCCCTGTTCCGTCGGGCCCTGCAGGGGGTCAGTCGCGATGTGAGCCAGGGGGTGGGTCTGGGGGTGGCGATGCGCCGCTGGCCCAAGGTGTTCGATCGGCTCAGCATCGCCATGATCGAAGCCGGCGAACTGGGAGGTGTGCTGGGCGAAACCCTGAAACGCCTGGCTCTGCTGCTGGAGCAGAACGCCAGGCTGCAGAACCAGGTGAAGGGAGCACTGGCCTATCCGGTGATTGTGCTCCTGATCGCCATCGCCGTGTTTCTCGGCATGACGATCTTCCTGATCCCCAGTTTCGCGGGGGTGTTCGAGCAGCTGGGCGCGGATCTGCCCGTGTTCACGCAGATGATGGTGGATCTGAGCAGCCTGCTTCGCTCGCCGTTCTCGATCTTCCTGGTGGGGGGGCTGGTGGTGGCCGGCTGGCTGTTCGTGGGCTTCTACCGAACCCCACCGGGCCGCCGCCGGGTGGATGGCGCGATGCTGCGGCTTCCCCTGTTCGGAGATCTGATTCAGAAAACGACGACGGCCCAGTTCTGCCGCACCTTCAGCTCACTCAGCCGGGCCGGCGTTCCGATCCTGATGTCCCTCGACATCGTGCGCGAGACCTCGGGCAATTCCGTGGTGTCCGATGCGGTGCAAGCCTGCAGCCTCGACATTCAGAACGGCATTCCGCTCAGCGTGGCGCTGTCGCGCCGCAAGGTCTTCCCCGAGATGGCTCTGAGCATGCTGGCGGTGGGGGAGGAAACTGGCGAGATGGACATGATGCTCTCGAAGGTGGCGGATTTCTACGAAGATGAAGTCGCCGTGGCTGTGAAGGCGCTCACATCCCTGCTCGAGCCGATCATGATCGTGCTGGTCGGGATCATCGTGGGGGCCATTCTGGTGGCGATGTATCTGCCGATGTTCTCGGTTTTCGACAAGATCCGCTAATCCGCCGGGACCCCCTGATCGGCCCCGCCGACCACGACCGCAGCCGCGGCGATGGCGCGCCCGGCCAACCAACCACTCGTCCAGCAGTGCTGGAAGTTGAAGCCTCCGGTCACACCGTCCACATCGAGCAGTTCGCCGGCGAGATACAACCCGGGGCAACGCCGACTCTCCATCGTGGCCAGGGTCACCTCCCCCAGGGCCACCCCTCCGGCCGTGACGAACTCCTCTCCGAACGGCCCCTTGCCGCTGATCCGGTACCGGCTGGAGCGCAGCGCCTCGATCAGCCGCTGCTCCTCGCGGCGGCTGAGGTCCGCCCAGCGCTTCTCCCCGGCGACGCCTTCACGCTCCAGCAGGTGTCCCCACAGCCGGCGGCTGAGCTGGGGCCAGGGGCGGGCTCCGGCCAGCTGACGCCGCGCCTGCCCCACACGCGCCTGGGCCAGGAGAGCACCCAGGTCGGCGGCGGTGCGGCCACCGCTCCAGTCGATCCGCAGCTCGGCCCGGTAGCCAGCCTCCTTCAGGGCCCGGGCCGCGAAGGCCGTCAACCGCAGGGTGACCGGACCGCTCACACCCCGGTGGGTGATCAGCAGGATTCCCTGCTGGAGGAACCGACCCTCGCCTGTCCGAAGCTCCAGGGCGACGGGATCCACCACCACGCCGCTCAGACCCGCCAGTGGGTTGGCCTCCAGGGCCAGGGTGAACAGGGAGGGCACCGGCGGCACCAGGGTGTGGCCCAACAGCTGCGCCAAGCTGCGCCCGCTGGGGTGACCTCCGGTGGCCAGCAGCAGGCTCCGGCAACACAGGCGCTCGGTGGTGGCCGGCGCCGCAGCCGGCGGGGCCTCCCGCGGCAACCGCAAGCGCAGGCCGAAGCCACCGCCATCAAGGGGCTCCGCCTGCCGCAGAGCCGTGCTGCGCCAGACGACGACCCCAGCCGCCGCCGCCGCACGCTCCAGGGTGGCCGCCACGCTGCTGGCGCGGTTGCTGCGGGGAAACAGCCGTCCGTCGGGCTCCTCCACCAGCTCGAGACCCCGCTCGGCGAACCAGGCCAGGGTGTCCCCGCTGGCGAAGCGGCTGAAGGGGCCCCGCAGCGCCCGGGACCCGCGGGGATAGTGCCCCACCAGCACCCCGGGATCCCAGCAGGCATGGGTCACGTTGCAGCGGCCCCCACCGCTGATCAGCACCTTGCCCAGTGACTGGGGCGTGGCCTCCAGCAGCAGCACCCGCTGCAGACCCTGTTCGGCGGCGGTGATGGCCGCCATGTAACCGGCCGGGCCGCCCCCCGCCACCACCAGGGACCAATCGACGGGCAGCATGGGGGAATGACCGAGGAGCAAGGCGAACCCGCGCCGGTGGAAGGGGCGTACCGCTTCAGTGTGGCGCCGATGATGGACTGCACCGATCGGCACTTCCGGGTGCTGATGCGGCAGATCACCCGCCATGCCCTCCTCTATACCGAGATGGTGGTGGCCCAGGCCCTCCACCACGGCCATCGCGCCACCTTGCTCGATTTCGATCCCTGCGAGAAGCCCCTGGCCCTGCAGGTGGGCGGCGATGATCCACTGCTGCTGGCGGAGGCGGCGCGGCTGGCGGCCGACTGGCGCTACGACGAGATCAACCTCAACGTGGGGTGCCCCAGCGAGAAGGTCCGCCAGGGGCGGTTCGGGGCCTGCCTGATGGCGGAGCCCGGTCGGGTTGCCCGCTGCGTCGAGGCGCTGGCCTCAGCGGGCCTGCCGGTGACGGTGAAGCACCGCATCGGCATCGATGAGCAGGACAGCTACGAGGAGCTGCTGGCGTTCGTGGACACGGTGGCGACGGCGGGGGCGGCTCGGTTCAGCGTGCACGCCCGCAAGGCCTGGCTGACGGGCCTGGATCCGAAGCAGAACCGCACGGTGCCGCCGCTGCGCCACGACCTGGTGCATCGGCTCAAACGGGATCGCCCCCAGCTGCGGATCGAACTCAACGGTGGCTTGCTCGACCTGGCCGGCTGCCGGGAGCAGCTTCCCCATGTGGACGGAGTGATGGTGGGCCGGGCCGCCTACGAACATCCCCTGCGCTGGCATGGCGTGGACGAGGAGCTGTTCGGCCGCGGGCCGGCCCGGCAGGCCACGGCCTCCAGCGTGGTGCGCGGCCTCCTGCCCCACACCCGCCGCTGGTGCGGCGGGGGCGGGCGACTCTGGCCGATCGCCCGCCATCTGGTGCACCTGGTGGAGGGGGTGCCTGGTGCCCGCCACTGGCGACGCCGGCTCAGCGAAGCGGCGGGGGCGCGGGAAGCCGGCCCGGAGGTGCTGGAGGCCGCGGCCCGGCAACTGGAGGAGCGGGGCCTCTAGGTGCCTAGGGCCGGAGGCGATCCTCCCAGCCCCGGCTGCCGCGCTCGGACGACCCGCCACCGCCGCCGTAGCCGCCGCCTCCATAGCCACCACCACCGCCGTAACCACCACCGCCGCCCCGGCGAGGTCCACCGGCGCCCCGGGGTTCCGCCTTGTTGATCCGCAGGGGCCGGCCCATGAGCTCGGCGTTCTGAAGACCATCGATGGCCTGGGTTTCGGTGGCCTCATCGGCCATTTCCACGAAGGCGAAGCCGCGTTTGCGGCCGGTGTCCCGCTCAAGGGGGAGAGAACAGCTGACCACCGCGCCGAAGGGGGCGAACAGCTCAGCCACATCTTCCTGCTCGGCGCGGAAGGGGAGATTGCCGACGAAAATACTCACGGACCGAAGGAACCGATTGGAACGGTGGAACTGGAACCGGATGGCGGCCGCAGCGGGATGTCCCGGCAGCGCCGCCCCGAGCGAGGCAGCCAGGGCCGACCGTATCAAGCCTAGATCGGCCGTTCCCCCGCTCAGGCGGTTCCAGCCGCATCCGCCGCCAGGCGCTGGCGCCAGACCTCCAGCTGCTCCCGGGTCCGCTCGAAGCCCGTTCCCCCCTCGCTGAGGCGGGCGGCCACCACCTGTCGCGGCTCGATCACGGCCCGGATGTCGTCGGCGAAGGCGGGATGCAGCCGCTGCCAGCGCTCGATCGACAGATCCCGCAGCAGCAGGCCCTCCGCCAGGCACGACTTCACCAGGCCACCCACCAGCTGGTAGGCCTCCCGGAAGGGCACCCCCCGGGCCACCAGGTAGTCGGCCACATCGGTGGCATTGGAAAAATCGGCCGCCACCGCCGCCTCCAGGCGATCGGGCCGGAAGCGGATCCCCTCCTCCAGCAGGATCGCCATCGCCTCGAGGCAGTCCTCGGTGGTGCGCACCACGTCGAAGAGTGCTTCCTTGTCCTCCTGGAAGTCCTTGTTGTAGGCCAGGGGCAGGCCCTTGATCATGGTCAGCAGACCGATCAGGTGCCCGAACACCCGCCCGGCCTTGCCCCGCACCAGCTCGGGAACGTCGGGATTCTTCTTCTGCGGCATCAGGCTGCTGCCGGTGGCGCAGCGGTCGGTGAGGCTCACGAAGGCGAACTCCTCGCTGGCCCAGAGGATCACCTCCTCAGCCAGGCGGCTGAGGTGGGCCAGGATCAGGCTGGCGGCGGCACTGAACTCCACGGCGAAGTCACGGTCGCTGACGGCGTCGAGGCTGTTGGCATAGATCGCTTCGAAGCCCAGTTCGGCCGCGGTCTGGCGCCGGTCGATCGGCACGGGGGTGCCGGCCAGGGCCGCTGCCCCCAGGGGGCAGATGTTGACCCGAGCGCGCACGTCGGCCAGGCGCCGCCGATCGCGGGCCGCCATCTCCACATAGGCGAGCAGATGGTGGACCAGGGAGAGCGGCTGGGCCCGCTGCAGGTGGGTGTAGCCGGGGATGAGGGTGTCGACATGGGTGTCGGCCTGGGCCAGCAGGGCCCGCTGAAACCGCTGCAGACCGGCGTCGATCCGGTCGATCCGTCCGCGCAGCCAGAGCCGCAGGTCGGTTCCCACCTGATCGTTGCGGCTCCGGCCGGTGTGGAGCTTCTTGCCGAGCGGGCCCAGCCGCTCGATCAGCCGCCGCTCCACGGCGAAGTGAACATCCTCCGCTTCCAGGCCGGGGTTGAAGGTGCCCGCCGCGGCCTCGGCGCGAACGGCCTCCAGGCCAGCGATCAGCTGATCCGCCTCCCCGACGCTGATCACTCCGCAGCGGCCGAGCATGCGGGCGTGGGCGATCGAACCGTCCAGATCCTCCTGGAGCAGGGCGAGATCGAATTGGATCGAGGCATTGAAGCGCTCGATCGCCGGATGCAGCCCCTCTTCGAACCGGTCACTCCAGCCCGCGCTCGAGGATCCGCCGGCGTCGGACGCTGGTTGGGGAGACGGTGCCGCCATCGATGCGAGGATCCAGCGCGACCCGCCAGCTTCGCACCCCGCCCCGGGCCGGGTCAGGCGGACAGCGTGGGGAGCACCACTTCATCCTGCACCTTGAGCACGACCATCGAGGCGTCGTCCTGCAGCTGCCGATCCGCCCCCACGAAGCGATCGAGCCGCTCGAAGAGCTGATCGAGGATGGCCTGGGCACCCAACCCGCTGCGGCAGGCGGCCATCAGGGCACGGATCAAGCGGTCCTCATCAAAGCGGCCACCGGTCAGGCCGGACGCTTCGGTCACCCCATCGGTGTAGTACAGGAGCACGTCGCCAGGTTCGAGCACCAGACGTTCGCAGCCATAGGCCGCCTCGGGTTGCAGGCCGATCAGCAGACCGGGAGCATCGAGCCGTTCCACCCCCTGCCGCTGACGGCGCCAGATCAGGGGGGGATTGTGGGCGGCGTTGGCGTAGCGGAGCACCCGGGTGCGGGGATCGAAATCGGAATAGAAGAGGGTGACGAACCGGTGGGAATGGGCCAGGTCCTCCTGGGCCAGTTCGTTGAGATCGTGGAGAATGCGGTCGGGGGGATGGCCGCTGAGCACCTCGGCCCGGAGCATGCCCCGCAGCAGAGCCATCAGCAGGCTCGCCGGCACGCCCTTGCCCATCACGTCACCCATCACCAGGGCCCAGCGGGAGGTGTCCCGGCGGCGGCCGCTCAGCCGGGGCCGGGTGGGGATGAAGTCGTAGTAGTCGCCGCCGACCTCGAAGGCGGGCCGGCAGCAGGCGGCCAGTTCCACCCCTTCGATCACCGGGCAGCGGTCGGGCAGGAGCTGGGCCTGAATCTCGGCGCCGGTGCTGAGCTGTCGATCGAGCCGCTCGTGGCGGCGCATGTCCTCCTGGAGCAGCTCGTTCTCGATCGCCACCCCGGTGAGATCGGCCACCAGCTGCACATGGCGCCGGTGCACGTCGCTCCAGGTGAGGCCGTCGGCCCCGCCGAACACATAGAGGCGGCCCCGCCGGCGGTTGCGCGCCACCACCGAGGTGCCGAAGAGGGGGGCACCTCCCAGCAGACGGCGCACCTGCCGATCAAGCCGGTCCAGCTGCTCCTCCGCCGCCGCTCCCGCCCCCAGCTCCGCATCGCTCAGGCCGGCCAGTTGTCGCAGCAGTTCGGCCCCGCTGTCACCGGGACAGGCGTGGAGCTGCTCACGCCAGAGGCGTCCATCGGGGTGGAGCACCACCAGCAGGGAACCCTGGGCCTCCACCAGCCGGGAACTCACCAGGGGCACCAGCTCGAGGAACCGGTTCAGATTGGTGACGCTGCGCAGGGCGAAACCCAGGGAGGCCAGCAGCTCCTGGTTTCGCCGTTGCTCGCGGCTGAGACTGTCGAGCAGTTGGCGCAGGGTGCCCGCCGGGCTCAGCGCCGGATGGCGCCGGGTCGATGACGGTGGCACGCGTGAGGGCGGGGTGCGGCTCAAGGTTGAGACCGCAGGGGGCCGCACGGTAGCAGGCTCCGCCAGGGACGGGAGTCCGCCGGAACTCCGTCTCAGCTCGAGAGCAGGGCCTCGACGAATTCGAAGCTGTTGAACGGCCGCAGATCGCGGATGCCCTCACCGGCGCCGATGAAACGGATCGGCAGCCCGGCCTCGGAGGCCACCGCCAGGGCCACCCCGCCGCGGGCGCTGCCATCCAGCTTGGTGAGCACCACACCGGTGAGCCCCGCGGCCCGGGCGAAGGCCAGGGCCTGCCGCAGGCCGTTCTGTCCCTGGCTGGCATCGAGCACCAACAGGGACTCCACCACGGCCTCAGGGGCGAGCCTGTCGATGATGCGGCGCACCTTGCCCAGCTCCTCCATCAGGTTGTGCTTGGTCTGGAGTCGGCCGGCGGTGTCGACCAGAACCAGCTCGGTCCCCTTGGAGCGGGCCGCACCGATGGCATCGAAGACAACGGCGGCGGGATCGGCGTTGGCGCTCGGATTGGCGATCACCGGCACGCCGCTCCGCTCCCCCCAGACGGTGACCTGCTGGACGGCGGCGGCGCGGAAGGTGTCGGCGGCGGCGATCAGGCAGCTGTAGCCGCTGCGCACGGCCAGGTTGGCCAGCTTGCCCAGGGTGGTGGTCTTCCCCACCCCGTTCACCCCTACCAACAGCCAGACATTGAGGGTCTCCCGCCGGGGTGCCAGCAGCTTCTGGCCACTGGCCCGCAGGGGGACCTCCAGGAGATCACGCAGCTGCTCCTTGAGGAAACGCAGCCCTTCGGCGGGCTCCACCACCTCCTCGTTGAGGCGGCGGCGCAGGGCTTCCAGCACCTGATCGGTGGCCTGCACCCCCACATCGGCCCGGAGCAGGGTGGTCTCGAGCCGGTCGACCACCTCGGGGGTGAGGGGATCATCCCCGAGGGACTCGAGCAGTTGCGTGACGAACCCCCGGCGGGTCTTCTCGAGCCCGCGCCGGAGCCGGCTGAGCCAGTCGATCTCCTCCAGCGACACCTGATCCACCCGCCGTCCCTGGGCCGCGAGCACCTCCGCCGACCAGGTGAATTCCGCATCGAAGGAGCCCAGACGCGGTGCCGTCTCCTCGGCCGGGGACGCCTCGACCGGGGCCGGGGCGGAGGGGGGGATGGCGCTCTCCTCGGCAACGGCCAGGGCCAGCAGCTCGCGCTGCCGCTCCGCCCGCTGGGCGGCCGCCGCCTCGAGCAGGGAGGCCCCGGCGGGAGGCGGGGCAGGGCTGGCGGAAGCGGGGGGGGGCGCGGGAGGGGTGGGGGCGGCGGGCGGCGGGGCGACGACGGGTGGCGCCGGAATCTCCTCCCCCAGGGACCGCTCGGCTTCCTGCTGAGCCTTCAGGCGGGCATAGGCCTGCCGTGCCCACTCCAGCGCGTCCTGATCGACTCCACCGCTCTCGGCCGGCGGGGAGGACCCGGCGGGGGCGGGAGGGGCCGGGGCCACGGGGGGGGAGGGCGCTGCCACCGGCTCGGGACGGGGTTCGGAGGCAACCTCCGGGCCTTCCCCAGGGGGAACCTCGGGGGGACCCTCGAGGGGCGGGGCCGTTTCAGGGGGATCACCCTCGGCGGACGGGGCGTCGAGGCGGCGACGGAACCAGTCGAAGACCATGGCTGGCTCAGGAGACGGCGGTGGTGAACCGGCGCAGGACTCCATTGATCATGCGACGGCCCTGCTCATCGCTGTAGCGATTGGCCAGTTCCACAGCCTCGTTGCAGGCCACCGGGGCCGGGGTGCCGAAGCTGCCCAGGTCCACCGCCGCGAGCCGGAGGATGTCCCGATCGATGCGGGGCAGGCGACCCAGCCGCCAGCCCTCCATCACCGCATCGAGGCGACGGTCGAGGTCGTCCCGCTGCTGGAGCACCGCCCGGGCCCGCTCGATGGCGCCGCGACGGATCTCCTCCTGGTCGGCGAGCATCAGCAGGCGGGGCAGTTCCAGGCTGGCGGAGAGCCGGTTGATGGCCTGTTCGGCGTAGGCCAGACCTCGCTGGAGGTGGTCCCGCACCTGGGGCAGGCGGGCCTGACCATCAAGCAGCTCGCTGTCGAGCAGTTGCTGCTGGGCCTGCTGGAGATCCAGCTCGGAGTTGTCGAGGGCTTCCCGCACATGCTGGGCGAGGCTGGAGAGCACCTGCTGCAGGAGGCCATCGAGGGAGAGATCGGCCGGGGGCAGCCGGTCGCTGACCTGGCCGAGCATGAGCAGGGCCAGCTCGCGGGAAACGGATCGACTCTGCATCGGAACGTCAGGCCTTGTTGGGGGGTGCCGAGCTGAACACCGGAGCGCGCAACTGGGCCAGCAGACTGGAGAAACTGCGACTGGCCGGCGTACCCCGCTCGTCATCGGGGCTGACGATTCCAGCCGAGATGATCGTGCGGAAGGCATCCTCGACCGACAGATCCAGGTCACGGACCGAGGCCTCCGGCACCACCGCATACCAGCCGGTGGTGGGGTTGGGAGCGGTGGGAATGAACACGCTCAGCATCGGCTGATCGAAGGCGCCCTGCATGCTGGCTGCCAGCACACCGGTGACGAAGCCGAGGGCATAGGAGCCCTCTCGGGGGTACTCCACCAGCACCACCCGGCGGAAGCGGGTTGAATTGTCCCGCAGAACGGTTTCAAGCAGTTGCTTGAGGGTCTTGTAGACGGAGCCGGCGAGGGGGATTCGCTGCAGGGTGCCCTCGCCGAAATCGAGCAGCCAGCGGCCGACGATGTTGCGGGCCATCAGACCGATCAGCAGGATGCCCAGCAGTGGCACCAGCAGACCCACCCCCAGATTGATCAGCTCCTGAAGCAGCGGGTTGAGGGTGTTGAACGGATTGAACTGCTTCGGGATGGAGGTCAGGAACGCCAGCACGAAGCGGCTCACCGTGGTGGCCAGCCAGATGGTGGTGGCCAGGGGGATGACCACCAGCAGGCCGGCGATCAGATCGTTCTTGAGATCCTGCTGCAGGCGGGCCCCGAGCGGTTGATCAGGTCTGGGACTGGACTGCACCAAAGAGGGCCCCGGACGACCGGCCACACCAACACCTTCCGCAACCTAGCCAGGCGACCGACCGTCAGAGGAGGGCCGCCAGGGCCAGCAGGGTGAAGGCCACGGCCATGACGATCGCCGAGCCGGTGCCCACATAACGGCGCTGACTGACCGCCAGGGTGTTGGTGCGCTCCGCTTCCTCCACCTGCTGCTCCATCTGCTGGAGCTGCCGATCGATGAAGCCGCGGGCAGCCTGCTGCTTCTGCTCCGGAGTGGCCTGGGGGGGTACCTGGCCCGACTGTTCGGCCTGGCGCACCAGTTGCTCGAGCACCTCGGGATTCTGGCTCTGCTGCCGGGCCATCTCCAGCTGGGAACGCCGGGCCTGCAGGGACTGCTCCGACTCGGCCGAGAGCACCCCGTCGCCGCTGATCGAGACGGGAACCGCCACCGCCAGCGCGATGGCCAGCACGGCGGCGATCACCCCGACCAGCCAACGCAGCGGCGTGCGGCCCGCCTGGGGCTCGTCGAGGCGGGAGCCGAACAGAATCAGAATCAGACCCACGAGCGCCATGGGCGACTGGCTGACCAGCCGCTCCACCACGATCTGGCGGAACGCCTCCTCCTCCCAGCTCCAGGCTGAGAGCACCGCCGCGAGCTGCAGGACCAGCAGCACCACCAGGCTGAGGCCAAGCCAGCGCAGCAGGTAGCCAAGGCGTCCGTTCAAGGCAGGGGTCACAGCAGGATGACAATCTCGCGCAACTGTACGGGTGGAGACTGAACTGGCCCTCGCGCTGCGGCGGCAGGCCCGGGACCTGGGCTTCGATCCGGTGGGCATCGCCGCCGTTCCGGGAGATGGGCACCTGCCCCTGCGCACCGCCGCCCTGGAGCGCTGGCTGGCCGCCGGCCACCAGGGCTCGATGGCCTGGATGGCCGATCCCCGTCGTCGCGACGTGACCGCCCTGCTGCCAGGAGTCCGCAGTCTGCTGGCGGTGGGTCTGAACTACCACGTGGCCACCGATCGGACCGCGGGCAGCCTGGCGGTGGCCCGCTACGGCTGGGGACGCGACTACCACCGGGTGATCGAGGGCCGCCTGCGGCGCCTGGGCCGCTGGCTGGAGGGCCAGCGGCCGGGGCTGCGCTGGCGCGCCTGCGTCGACAGCGCCCCGCTGCTGGACAAGGCCTGGGCCGAGCAGGCCGGCATCGGCTGGATCGGCAAGAACGGCAACCTGATCCACCCACAGCGGGGCTCCTGGTTCCTGATCGGCCACCTGCTGATGGACCTGGACCTGCCGGCGGACGCCCCGGCCGAGCCATTCTGCGGCCGCTGCAGCCGCTGCCTCGACGCCTGCCCCACCGGGGCGATCACGGAGCCGTTCGTGGTGGATGCCCGCCGCTGCCTGGCCTTCCACACAATCGAGAGCCGGGAGCCGGAGCTGCCGGCCGAGATCGGGGCAGCCATGGGGCCGTGGGTGGCGGGCTGTGACATCTGCCAGGACGTCTGCCCCTGGAACCAGCAACCGCTGCCCAGCTCCGTGGATCCCGACCTCCAACCGCGGGAGTGGCTGCTG
Source organism: Cryptocyanus atlanticus LEGE 06306 (assembly GCF_056633155.1). NCBI lineage: Bacteria > Bacillati > Cyanobacteriota > Cyanophyceae > Synechococcales > Prochlorococcaceae > Cryptocyanus > Cryptocyanus atlanticus. The sequence continues at coordinate 213,431 of NZ_JBSJOZ010000004.1, read as the reverse complement.
GATTTGCGGGCGGAGGAGGCCCTCACCTGGAGCGATCCCGACTGGCGGGCTCGGCTGCGGGGCTCGGCCCTGGGGCGGATCAAACCCTGGATGTGGCGCCGTAATCTGCGGGCCGCGGCCGGCGTCAGGCGCTCGGGGGGGACGGAACCCGACGCCTAGGCTGGTCCGAGCACTGAACGGGCTGGCTGGATATGGCACCGCGCTGGTACACGCATCTGGCGGCGGCCCCCCTGGCTCTGACGCTGGTGATCGGCTCCTCCCCCGCGGCCCTGGCCCTGGTGCCCTACGTCTACGTGCCCCGCACCCAGGAGCTCGAAGCCGCCGGTCTGGGCATCGCCCAGGCGGCCAGCCGCCTGCTGAGCCTGGGTCAGGCCGACGATGCGGCCCGGCTGGCGGGCCTGACGGTACGGCTGCTGCCCGACGACCCCCGCGGCTGGGTGCTCCTGGCCGAAGCGCAGCTGCGCAGCAACCAGTCGAAGCAGGCTAGTGAGGCCCTGGCCCGGGCCAAGCAGCTGGATCCAGCCAACCCGGGCATCTGGTTCGCCGAAGGATCCCTGGCCCTGCGGGACGGTCAGCCCGCCCAGGCGGTAGGCCTCCTGCAGGAAGGTCTGCGCCTCGACGGCAAGAATGCCGGCGCCCATTTCGATCTGGGCAACGCCCACCTGTTGCTCAACGAGCCCAGGGCCGCGCTGGGCTCGTTCGAGCGGGCCGCCGGTCTGCGCAAGGACTTCTGGGAAGCGATCAACAACCAGGGACTGGTGCTGTTCGAACTGGGCCAGAACCGGGACGCCATCCAGCGCTGGCGCCGCTGTCTGGCGATCAATCCCCAGGCCGCTGAACCCATGCTGGCCCTGGCGGCTGGCCTCAGCGCCAACCCCGAGGGGGAGCAGGAAGCCCTTGATCTGGCTGGGCGGGCTCTGGCGATCGAACCCAACTACGTGCTGGAGAGCTATCAGACCGAACAGCTCTGGGGTCCGAAGCTGCGCCGGCAGACCCGTGAGCTGCTGGCCGCACCGGCTCTCAAGGCGGCGGTGGACCGGGCCAACGCCAACGCCAGTGGCAGCAGCGACTCCGACGAGGAACCCGCCGGCTAGGGCCTCCGGGCGAGATCTGTAGGCTGAGCCCCTTCCGCCCTCAGACCCCAGACCCGGATGGCCGAGGAGCGCGTTCAACCGATCGCCCTGCATCAGGAGATGCAGCGCTCCTACCTCGAGTACGCGATGAGCGTGATCGTGGGTCGGGCCCTGCCGGATGTGCGCGATGGCCTCAAGCCGGTGCAGCGCCGCATCCTGTTCGCCATGCACGAGCTGGGTCTGACCCCGGACCGGCCCTACCGCAAGTGCGCCCGGGTGGTGGGGGACGTGCTCGGCAAATACCACCCCCACGGCGATCAGGCCGTCTACGACGCGCTGGTGCGCCTGGTCCAGACCTTCGCCAGCCGCCATCCCCTGCTCGATGGCCACGGCAACTTCGGCTCGGTGGACGATGACCCGCCGGCCGCCATGCGGTACACCGAAACCCGGCTGGCCCCGATCGCCCACCAGGCCCTGCTCGATGAGATCGGCGACGACACGGTCGATTTCGCCTCGAACTTCGATGGCTCCCAGCAGGAGCCCACGGTGCTGCCGGCCCAGCTGCCCTTCCTGCTGCTCAACGGCTGCTCCGGCATTGCCGTCGGCATGGCCACCAGCATTCCCCCCCACAACCTGGGCGAAGTGGTGGACGCCCTGATCGCCCTGATCCGCCGGCCCGATCTGGACGAGGAGAGCCTGCTGAAGCTGGTGCCGGGCCCCGACTTCCCGACCGGAGGCGAGGTGCTCACCGGCAGCGGCCTGCGCGACACCTACCGATCCGGCCGCGGCAGCATTCCGATGCGGGGGGTGGCCCACACCGAGGAAATCCAGCCCGGAAAAGGTCGCCATCGTCGCGCCGCCGTGGTGGTGACCGAGCTGCCCTACCAGCTCAGCAAGGCGGGCTGGATCGAGAAGCTCGCCGAGCAAGTGAATGACGGCAAGATCGGCGGCATTGCCGACATCCGCGACGAGAGCGACCGCGACGGCATGCGGGTGGTGATCGAACTGCGCCGCGATGCGGAGGCCGAGAAGGTGCTCAGTGAACTGCAGCGCCGCACCTCGCTACAGAGCAACTTCGGCGCGATCCTGCTGGCCCTCGTCGACGGACAGCCCCAGCAGCTCAGCCTGCGGCAGCTGCTCAACGCCTTCCTGGATTACCGGGAACTGACCCTGATCCGCCGAACCCGGCATGCCCTGAAGCGCTGTGAGGATCGTCTGGAGGTGGTGGAGGGCCTGATCCGCGCCCTCGACGCCCTGCCGGAGGTGATCGAGCGGATCCAGGCGGCGAGTGATGCCGCCGCCGCCCGCGCCAGCCTGCAGGTTCACTTCGACCTGAACGAACGCCAGGCCGACGCCGTGCTGGCGATGCCGCTGCGCCGCCTGACCAGCCTCGAGCAGGACGGATTGCGCAAGGAGGCGTGCGAGCTCGCCGCCGAGTCGGAGCGGCTTCGCCACCTCCTGCTGGATCGGCCGGCCCTGCTGCTGGCCATGACGGCGGAGCTCAAGGCTCTCCGCAAGCGGTTCGCCACCCCTCGACGCACCCGCCTGGTGGCCGGTGGCGACGAACTGGTGGCCCAGCGGGCCGCCGCCGTGCGGCCCAACACGGAGCTGCAGCGGCAGCAGGCCCTTGACGCCCTTGCCCCGGATGGACGGCTGCTGATCCAGAGCGATGGCCTGGTCAGGATCGTGGCTCCGCAGCAGCTGGGCCGCCTGCATCTCGAGGAACCCGCCCCGCTGGGGGACCATCCGAGCCCGGCCCGGCTGATCCTGCCGGTGAGTGGCAAGCCGGCCGTGCTGGCCTTCACGGCCGCCGGGAAGGTGGCGCTGCTGCGCTGGGAGTTCTCCGGTCAGCAACCTGGCCCCCTGGAGTCGTTCCTGCCCGAGAGCCTGGCGGGGGATCCGGTGGTCCAGCTGCTGCCCCTGCCGGCAGCGCCCTCGGGCAGCCTGGGTCTGCTCAGCAGCGACGGCCGCTTCAAACGGCTGCCGATCGACACCTTTCTGGAGCTCTCCGGCCGGGCCGCCACCGTGCTGAAACTCAAGGACGGCGTCCAGCTCCGGCGGGTGGTGGGAGGGCCGTCCGGGGGTGATCTGGTGGTGGCATCCAGCACCGGGCGGCTGCTGCGCCTGCCGTTGAACGATGCCAGCCTGCCGCTGATGGGCAAGACCGCCCAGGGACCAGTGCTGCTGCGGCTGCTGCCCGGCGAGAGCGTGGTGGGTGCCGCCTGCGTGGCCGTCGACGGGGATGTGCTGCTGGCCACGGCCCGAGGCCAGGTGAAGCGGTTGGCGGTGGACAGCCTGCGGCCCTGCGATCGGGGTGATCTGGGTCAGATCGGTCTCCGCTTCAACGAGCGCGATGACACCCTGGTGGATCTGAGGGCGGCGGAGCAGGCCTTGGTGGCAGTCTGCCTGGTGAGTGGCCGCAGTCTGCGGCTGGCGGTGGACGAACTGGAGCGTCAGGACGGCGGCGGCAGCGGCGGCGACCTGGGCCTGGCCGCCGGGGATCGGGTCAGGGAGTTGGTGCCACTTCTGTCCTGAACGTGGCGGCCAGGCCCGTGGGCTCCAGCATCAGCTTGCTGGAGCGCACCGACTCGTCCATCTCGATCGGATAGTTCCCGTCGAAGCAGGCGGTGCAGAAGTGGGAGGAATGGTCGTGGGCGGCATCCAGCATGGCCTCCTGGCTCAGGTAGGCGAGGGAATCGACGCCGAGGTGCTGGCTGATTTCGGAGAGCGTGAGACGGGCCGCGATCAGCTGATCCTGGTTGTCGGTGTCGATGCCGTAGAAGCATGGATGGGTGACGGGAGGGGAACTGATCCGCATGTGCACCTCGGTGGCACCGGCCTCTCGCAGGGCCTGCACGAGCTTGCGGCTCGTGGTTCCCCTCACGATCGAATCGTCGATCACCACCACCCGTTTGCCGGCCAGGACATCGGGAAGGGGATTGAGCTTGACCCGGATGCCCGCCTCCCGCATCGCCTGGGTGGGCTGGATGAAGGTGCGGCCCACATAGCGGTTCTTGATCAGCCCGTCGGCGAAGGGGATGCCACTCACCTTCGAGTAGCCGATGGCGGCGGGGATGCCGGAATCGGGCACCCCGATCACGATGTCGGCCTCGACCGAGGCCTCCCCGGCCAGCAACTCGCCGATGTGATGGCGGTAGCTATAGAGAGATTCGCCGAAGAAGCGACTGTCGGGCCGGGCGAAGTAGATCATCTCGAAGACGCACAGTCGGGCCGGCTCCTCGATCCAGCGCTGACGGGTCGGCACCGGATCACCGGCGTCGAAGCGGATCAGTTCGCCCGGGGCGACATCGCCGTCGTAGGCGGCGCCGATGATGTCGAGACCGCAGGTCTCGCTGCTCACCACCCACTGGCCCTGGTGCTTTTCCCCCAGGTGGCCGAAGACCAGCGGACGCACCCCATGGCCATCGCGCAGGGCGAACAGGGCCTCGGGAGTGCCGATCGCCAGGCTGAAGGCGCCCCGGCAGCGGCCGGCGGCCTGCCGGATCGCCGCTTCCCAGCCCAGCCCACCATCGACGGCATGCTGCAGCGCGAAGGCGATCAGCTCGGAATCGGTGGTGGAAGTGAACTGGATCTCGCTGGAGCGCACGGTCTCGCGCAGCTCGTCGACATTGACGATGTTGCCGTTGTGGGCCAGGGCGAACGGGCCCAGGCGGGTCATCAGCACCACCGGTTGCGCATTGCAGACCCGGCTGCTGCCGGTGGTCGAGTAGCGGTTGTGGCCGATGGCCAGGTCGCCGGGCATGCGCTCCAGCACCGCCTGGTCGAACACCTGGCTGACCAGGCCCATGTCCTTGTGGAGACGGATCCGGGATCCGTTGAACACGGCGATGCCGGCCGATTCCTGGCCCCGGTGCTGCAGGGCGTAGAGCCCGAAGTAGGTGAGATTCGCCACCGGCTGATCGGGGGCGTAGACGGCGAAGACCCCGCAGGCCTCCTGCATCCGGTCAGGACGCTCGATCCGGGAGGGGGCAGGAAGGGGATCGCTGGGGCCGGTGGTGTGGGGCTTGACGTGCACAGTTGCCACAGGCCCATTCACCGTTCTTTTACCTTCACATTGTGCCTCAGGTCGTTACGCCCATGCGGCGGGGCAGGGCGGCTTCATAGACATCGGCCAGCCGTTCCAGCGGCAGCTCCAGCAGGCTCACGCCATCGCGATCAAGCCGGAGCTCCGGCCCCGGATCCACCCGGCCGATCGCGGCGGCGGGCACGGCGGGACAGGCTGCCAGCCGCTCGCCCCAGGCCTCGGCCTGCTCCGGCGCCACACTGAGCAGCAGGCGAGCCCCGCCCTCGGCGAACAGGATCCGGTCGGGGCGACCGCCGGCGGAGGGCAGGGTGAGCCGGGCACCGAGGCCGGAGGCGATGCAGCTTTCGGCCAGCGCCACCGCCAGGCCGCCATCGCTGAGATCGTGGGCAGAAGCCACCAGTCCGGCGGCGATCGCCCCGCGCAGAAGGGTCTGCACCTCCCGCTCCAGCGCCAGATCGGGGCGGGGCGGGCGGCCGGTGCTCAGGCCGTGGACCCGCTCCAGATAGCTGCCGGCCGCCAGGCCACAGCGATCGTCCTCAGGGTCGGTGTCGAGGGGCAGGCCGAGCAGCCAGATGACGTCGCCGGGGCTCCGCCAGCCCAGGCCGGTGACGTGAGCCAGATCGTGGACCAGACCCACCATCCCCACCACCGGCGTGGGATGGATCGGCTGAAGGCTGCCGTCTGGGCGGCGGGTTTCGTTATAGAGGGAGACGTTGCCGCCGGTGACGGGCGTGGCCAGGGCAGCGCAGGCTTCGGAGAGGCCGCGACAGGCCTCGGCCAGCTGCCAGTAGCCCCTGGGGGTCTCCGGGGAGGGGAAATTGAGGTTGTCGGTGACGGCCAGGGGTTCGGCACCGGTGCAGCTGAGGTTGCGGGCCGCCTCGGCCACCGCCGCCAGGGCACCCCGCTGTGGATCGAGGGCCACCCAGCGGTTCGGGCAATCCACCGTGGCGGCCACGGCGCGGCGGCTCGGCTCGAGACTGCCTGAGCCCTGCTGGGGACGCAGCCGCACCACGGCGGCATCGGCCCCCCCGGGGGGCACCACGGTGTTGCCCTGCACCTGCTGGTCGTACTGGCGGTAGACCCAGCGCTTGCTGGCGATGGTGGGATCGTCGAGCAGGTGGAGCAGGACCTCGGCCCAGCTGCGTGGCTGACCGCCCACTGGGGTGATCCCTTCGGCCGTGGCCGGCGGAAGCCGATCCTCGTGCCACCCCCAGTGCTTCAGAATCTCGGCGGGAGGTTCACCCAGCAGGGTGTGGTGGTTGATCGGCGTCTCCTCGGCGAGGGCTCTGGCCGGCAGTTCGGCCGCCACGGCGCCGTGCTGCAGCACCCGCACCACGTTCTCCTCGAGCACCCGGCCCACCACCGCCGCCTGCAGGCCCCAGCGGCGGAAGCGGGCCATCAGCGCGTCCTCCCGTCCGGCCCGCACCACGAACAGCATCCGCTCCTGGGATTCCGAGAGCAGGTACTCATAGGCGCTCATGCCACTCTCGCGGGCCGGCACCCGATCCAGATCGAGTTCCACACCCACACCCCCCTTGGCCGCCATCTCGGAGCAACTGCAGGTGAGACCGGCGGCGCCCATGTCCTGAGCGGCCACCACGTCCCCGCTCCGGAAGGCCTCCAGACAGGCCTCGATCAGCCCCTTCTCCAGGAAGGGATCCCCCACCTGCACCGCAGGGCGGTCATCGAGGGAAGTGTCGCTGAGTTCGGCGCTGGCGAAGCTGGCCCCACCCATGCCGTCCCGGCCTGTGGTGCTGCCCACATAGATCACCGGATTGCCGATCCCCGCCGCCCCCGAGCAGACGATCTCCTCGGTTTCCATGAGGCCCAGGGCCATGGCATTGACCAGGGGATTGCCGGCGTAGCTGGGATCGAAGGCCACCTCACCCCCCACGGTGGGCACACCGACACAGTTGCCGTAATGGGCGATGCCGGCCACCACACCCTCCAGGAGACCGACATTGCGGGGATCCTCGAGGGGCCCGAACCGGAGGGCATTGAGCAGGGCGATCGGGCGGGCCCCCATGGTGAAGATGTCCCGCAGGATGCCGCCGACCCCCGTGGCCGCCCCCTGGAACGGTTCGAGGGCCGAGGGATGGTTGTGGCTCTCGATCTTGAAAGCCAGGCGCTGCCCCTCCCCGAGATCCACCACTCCGGCGTTCTCCCCCGGACCCACCAGGATGCGGGGCCCGGTGGTGGGAAAGCCCTGGAGGAGGGGCCTGGAGTTGCGGTAGCAGCAGTGCTCCGACCACATCACGCCGAACATGCCCAGCTCGGCCCGGTTGGGGTCCCGCCCGAGGCGCCGCACGATCTCCGCGTAATCGGCCGGGCTGAGTCCCTCCTGACGCAGGGCGTCGGCGACCGTGACGGAGGGGGTGGCGACCACGGGGGGCAGGCAACGGCCCCCCAGTCTGACGGAGCCGGCCGACGAGCTCAGATCCAGGGATCCTCCTCCTCGGCAGCGGGGTCGAAGGGGTCCGGGGGAGCGCCGGGACGGCGCCGCGAGCTCCCGGCCGGCGAGGGATTCCGCTCAGGGGGGTCATCGAAGCCCTCCCAGTCGTCGGGGTCGGGGTCCTGCCAGTGGTCCGGGCCATCCCAGTGGGGCCGCTCCCGCTCCGGCGGGTCCCCGGGGGGCTGGGCAGCATCTGTCCAGGGGGGGTCCTCGAGCCAGCCCTCGAGGCGCTCCTCGACGCGATCCCCCGCCTGCTGGAACTGGTCCCGCAGCCGGGAGGTCTCCTGACCCACCTGCTCCCGCCAGCGGCGCGAACGCCGCAGCAGTTCCTGGCGGACACTGGCGCGGGTCAGGGGCAGATCATCGAGCCCCCGAAGTCCGGTCAGCACCTGGCCGGGCTGCTGATCCTCGATCCGCTCCGGGGTCAGCCGCCAGCGACTGCTGCCGGGCAGGCGGGGATCACTGCGGGAGACAAGGTAATGGAGGATCCGGCCGGTGCGGGCCTCAACGGCGGCATCCGCCACGCTGCCCAGCACCTGGCCGCCCCGGCCCAGCAGGGCCGCGTCCATCAGGGTGGGCAGACAGTCGAGGGTGGCCTGGTCGGTTTCGGCCGGCTCCCCCCGCACCAGGACCTCCAGTTCCGTAAGGGCGCGGAGCTGATCGAGCCGCCAGACCAGCCGCCGGGAACCGAACGCCGAGGGCTTGCTGGCCCAGCCGAGCAGGCGGTGGACCGGAGGGTGCATCCAGGCCTGCAGGCCAGGACCGTGCTCCAGTCCCTGGTCACAGCGCACGCGCCGCCTGAGCAGGTCGCTGAGCAGGAACGGCTCCGTCAGGCTCACGGCATCAGCTGCGGATCTGAACGGGCATGACCAGGTAGGTGAAGCTGGAATCCTCGAGCGGGGTCAGCACGGCCGGAGTGGTGGGGGCGTTGCAGCGCAGGGTGATCCGCTCGGCCGCGATCGCCTTGAGGCCATCGAGCACATAGCGCACGTTGAAGGCGATCTCGAAGGGCTCGCCGCTGACGATGGCGGGCAGATCCTCCGACCCGCTGCCCACATCCTGAACGTCGGCGCTGATGTGGAGCCGGCCGCTGGCCGGATCGCTGCTGAGCTTGACGAGATTGTTGTGCTGATCAGCCAGCACCGCCACCCGCTCGAGGGCGTTGATGAAGCCGCGGCGATCGAGTTCGAGCGCGCGGCTGAAGGTGGTGGGGATCAGCTGGCGGTAGTTCGGGTAGGTGCCATCCAGGCTGCGGCTGGTGAGGACCTGATCAGCCCAGAGGAAAACGACCTGGCCCCGCTCACAGAAGAGGCTCACCGGTTCCTCTGACTGACGGGCCGAGAGCAGCCGTTCGAGCTCCCGCAGCGAGCGGGCCGGAACGGTCACGGCCAGGGGCTCCCCATCCTCGGAGGACGCGGCCGGGGCGGCGTTTTCGAGCCGGAGCACCGAGAGCCGGTGGCCATCGGTGGCGGCGCATTCCAGACCCTGATGCTCCAGGGCGAGGTGGACCCCCGTGAGCAGTTGCTTGGCTTCATCGCCACTGCTGGCGAACAGCGTGGCCCGCAGGCCCTTCACCAGGGCGTCGGCCTGGAGGCGGATCGGCACGCCGCTCTGCACCAGCGGAAGGTCGGGGAAGTCCTCGGAGGACAGGCCTCGCATCTGGTAGCTGCCGGAGAGGCTGGTGAGCTCGACCTGCTCCTGGCCCTCCGGACAGCTGAGCGTGATCGGGCTGTCACTGGAGAGACGGGAGACGATCTCGCCGAAGAGCCGCGAGGGCAGGGTGATCGTGCCACTGGTTTCCACCGCCGCCGGCAGGCTGGTCTGGATGCCAAGGCTGAGATCGAAGCCGGTGAGGCTGATCCGCCCGGTGCCGGCATCGGCCGTGAGCAGCACGTTGGCGAGGACGGGGTGGGTGGGACGCGCTGCCACCGCGCGGCTGACCAGCTGGAGACTGGCGCTCAGTTCCGCCTGGGAGCAGACCAGCTTCATCGTGATCACGGTTCCGGGAGCGACCCCCGGCCAGAGGCCCCACCACGCTTCCACAGCGCCGGCGGAAGCGCAACGGCGCGAGACCCGAACACGGACCCGATGGCGACGGACTCTCGGCGGGATTCCCCCCTCCTCCGACTGGATTGATGGATTAAATCCGAAGAGTAAAGAAACCCGTAGCCGTAGGGGGTGGGGAAACAGTGGAAAACTCCCGGATCGATCTTCCTCACTGGTTTGTTGTCGTGTCAGGACGCGGAGAACGGAACGGAATCAAGCCGGAATGCGCCGTTTTCCACCGTTTCCAGGCCCTGGGGAAAAGTGAGGGCCGCGGCGGCGGGGTGTGCGCCCTCGTTTCTCCCCGGTCTGGCGAGGGTTTTCCAGCACGCCGTCAATCGAACAAGTGGACCCCGCCGCTCGCGCTTCAGCTCGCTGGTCCCGGCCGAAGCCTCAGAAGCCCATCACCCGGGCCACCACGTCCACATCGGGAGCGAGCCCGGCGTGAAAGGCGCCATCACTGTTGTCGATGGCCGTGCTCGGATCCTTCAGCCCATTGCCGGTGAGGACGCAGACCACCGTCGCCCCGGACGGCACCTGCTCCTTCTGCTGGAGCAGACCGGCCACGGAGGCGGCGCTGGCCGGCTCGCAGAAGATCCCTTCCTCCCGTCCCAGCAGCTTGTAGGCCTCGAGGATCTCCGTGTCGGTCACGGCGTGGAACGCCCCGCCGCTCTCCTGGCGCACCTTGAGTGCTTTCTCCCGGTTGGCCGGATTGCCGATCCGGATCGCCGTGGCGATCGTGTCGGGTTGCTCCACCGTGTGACCGAGTACCAGTGGGGCCGAACCACTCGACTGAAAGCCCAGCATGCGTGGCAGACGACGGCTGTGGCCGGCCTGGCGGTACTCCTGGAAGCCCATCCAGTAGGCGCTGATGTTGCCGGCGTTCCCCATCGGAATGCAGAGCCAGTCGGGGGCCTCTCCCAGGGCGTCCACCAGCTCGAAGGCCGCCGTCTTCTGGCCCTGCAGCCGGTAGGGGTTGAGCGAATTGACCAGGGTGACGGGATAGCGCTCGGCCATCTCCCTCACAATCGCCAGGGCCCGATCGAAGTTGCCCTGCACCGCCAGCACCTCGGCGCCGTACACCAGGGCCTGGGCCAGTTTCCCCTGGGCCACGTAGCCATCGGGAATCAGCACGAAGGCCCGCATTCCGCCCCGACGGGCATAGGCGGCGGCTGAGGCGCTGGTGTTGCCGGTGCTGGCGCAGATCACCGCCTCGGCCCCGGCTTCGAGCGCCTTGCTCACGGCCATCGTCATGCCCCGGTCCTTGAAGCTGCCGGTGGGGTTGAGGCCGTCGAACTTGAGAAACACCTTCACGCCGCGGCCGATCCGCTCGGCCAGGCACGACGCCGGAATCAGCGGGGTCGCCCCCTCCCGCAGGCTGATCACCGGGGTGGCGTCGCTGACCGGCAGCCAGCGGCGGTAGGCCTCGATCAGTCCCGGCCAGTCCTGCATCGTTGGCTGGTTGCCCAGACGCCGCAGGGCTGAGAGCAGGGGCACGACGGCAGGGGAGCAGGCTGGGCCGAATCTACGCGGCGGCTCAGGGAGCCTTCGCCGGCCCCGGTTCGGGAGCATCGCCGCGCAGGCCGTCGAGCGGGGATTCGGAGAAGAACCTGATCAGATCGGAGATCGAATTCGCCCGACCGATCACCGCCAGCAAGGCCGGGATGCTCACCGCCATCTCCTCGGCCGGATAGGCCCTGAGGAAACCGGTGGGGGTGATCGTGCCCTTGCCGTTGGCGAGGCCGGTGATCAGGGCACCGCGCAGGGCCACCACGCCGGAGCTGGGGGCGCGCAGGGGGGCGAAGATCCCGGCCAGCCTGGCCAGCAACGCCTCACCGATCCGGGTGGAGAGCAGGCGGCTGGTGAGCACCAGCGGCAGGGTGAGGGGTTGGTTGAGCAGCTGGGCCACCTCGCCGGGCTGCTGGCCGCTGAAGCGCAGCACGTCCCCCAGCAGGCCCCGGGCCTGGCCTGTCTGGGCCAGATGTTCCAGATCCGCCACCGGAATCGAGCGCCGGAACGCGCCGCTCACGAACACCACCTGCTCCGCCGCCTGCAGCCCCGGCGTCGCGACGCTCAGGGAGAGACCCAGCAGGGCTCCCCAGAGTTTCGGCTTGTTGGGCAACGCTCACTCCTGGCAGGATCCCGACTCTAGAAGCCGCTGGCGCTGACCAATCCGGCGGCCGAGCGCGTTTCCGGTGCCACCAGCACGTCCCGCAGCAGGCGCACCACCCCCCGTTCGGCCAGCCCCTGGGCGAGCTGAACCCCCATCCGACGCAGATCCGGCTCGGCCAGCAGCCGCGGCAGCCGGCTCAGCAGCAGCTGGGGCTCGAAGCCGGGGAGTTCGCGCAGGATGGTGAGCAGCTGCTGCACCGGCTCGAGCGAGAGCAACGGATCCCCCGCCAGCTCGAACGCCGCTCCGCGCAGCCCTGGAGGCTGGAGCCGTCGGGGCAGCCGTCGGCCCAGCCGCTGGAAGGCCTGCCAGCCCATGGCGTCCACCCGGTCCACCAGGGCGTCCACCAGTTGCTGGCGCAGCATCCCGCCGCGGGGGGAGAAGAGAAAATTGAGCACCTGGTCCAGCAGACCCTCCACATCCAGCTCTTCCTGCAGGGAGGCGCTGCTGATCAGATTTTCGAGCCGCTGCCAGCGGAAGTCATCCCCGTCGAAGAGCATGTCCCTCAGGCTGCTGCGCAAGGAGGGATCGGGGTCCTCCATCAGCCGGCGGGCGAAATAGGGGTAGGCGGCGCCGAGGATCTTGAAATCGGGATCCACGCTCAGGGCGATCCCCTCAAGGGTGACCAGGGAGCGGATGATCAGGGCGTAATAGGGCGGCACCTGAAAGGGAAACCGGTACATCACACCGGAGAGATCGTCGGTGACGGCCTTGAAATCCATCCGGCTGACCCCCATCTCCAGGGCCTGGCCGAAGACCGATTCGAAGGCCGGCACGATCGGCTCCAGGTTCACCTCTTCGCCCAGAAAACCCAGGTTCACGAAATCGCGGGAGAGGTCTGTGAAATTGCGATTGACCAGATGGACGACCGCCTGGATCAGCCCGGTCCGGGCCTCCCGGCTCACCTCGCTCATCATGCCGAAATCCAGATAGGCCAGACGCCCGTCCGCCAGGGCGAGCAGGTTGCCGGGATGGGGGTCGGCGTGGAAGAAGCCATGCTCGAGCAGCTGCTGCAGGCTGCAGTTCACCCCCACCTGAACCATGTCGTCGGGGTTGATGCCGAGGGATTTCACCGCCTCCAGGTTGGTCAGTTTCACCCCCTCGATCCACTCCATCGTCAGCACGCGACGGCTGGTGGCCCCATGGAAGATGCGGGGTACGGCGATGCGGGCGTTGCCCGCATGGAGGCGGGCGAAGGTCTCGGCATTGGCGGCTTCGTTGAGATAGTCCATCTCCTCGAACACCCGCTTGCCCAGTTCGTCGATCAGGGCCACCAGATCACTGCGGACCAGGCGCACGTTGCGGTTGATCCAGGCGGCCAGATTGCGCACGATGTACAGATCCAGGGTGATCTGCTCGCGCAGCCCGGGACGTTGCACCTTGACCGCCACCGCCTGGCCGTCGGGCAGCACGCCGCGGTGCACCTGGCCCAGGGAAGCGGCCGAGATCGGCTCCCGCTCCAGCTGGGCGTAGATCGTGTCCACCGGGGCGCCGAGGTCCTCCTCGATGCAGGCCATGGCCAGGGCGCTGTCAAAGCCGGGCAGCTGGTCCTGCAGCTGGGCCAGCTCCTCGAGCAGCAGCGGCGGAATGATGTCGGGGCGGGTGGAGAGGGCCTGGCCGGCCTTGATGAAGGCCGGACCCAGGGCCGCCAGCAGGTCGGCGCATTCCCGGGCCCGGGCCCGGGCCCGGGCCTCGCTGCTGAGCAGACCCAGGAACCGGTCGATGCTGACGCCGATCAGGTACAGGCCGATCGGCACCAGGGTTTGCCAGAGCCGTCGGAACAATCGCAGGGGATGGCCGGCGTAGATACGGCTGATCGCCTCCGGGTCGTACCGCAGCAGACCGGCGGCTTCGGTGAAGTCGCTCAGGTCACCAGCCGCCTGCTGGGGGCTCACCGGATCGGAGCGGACCATCAGGGGCAGAACCCACTCACTGGATCCCTTCTAAACGAAACCAACCCTCGCTACGGTCGAGCCGGTGACTTCACTCCCCACCGGAGGCCGGCGTGCTCACGGGTCTGCACCTGGAGAACATTGCGCTGATCGATGGCCTCGACCTCGTCTTTTCGCCGGGCTTCACGGTGCTCACCGGGGAGACCGGTGCCGGGAAATCCCTCCTGCTCGATGCCCTCGACGCGCTGCTGGGCGGTGCCCAGGGTGGGCAGGGGGCCCGCCTGCTACGCCCCGGCACAGATCGGGCCCGGATCGAGGCAACCTTCGCGCTCTCCCCGCCGGTGCGCGCCTGGCTGGAGCAGGAGAGCTTCGAAGCCGATGAGGAGGCGGGCGACCTGCTGCTGAGCCGGGAATGGCGGACGGGGGAGGGCCGGAGCCACAGCCGCAGCCGCCTCAACGGAGAGGCGGTGAACCGCGCCCAGCTCCTGAGCCTGCGTCCGTTGCTGCTTGACCTCACCGTGCAGGGCCAGACCCAGCAGCTGGCCCGGCCCGGCCAGCAGAGGCGGTGGCTGGATCGCTTCGGAGCCGAGCCGGTGGCGGCCCGGGCCGATCGGCAGCGACTCGAGCAGGACCGCCGCCGCCGCCAGGACCAGCTCGACGATCTGGAGGCGGCCCGGCTCGAGGACCCCGGCGAGCTCCAGGGCCTGCAGATCGAGCAGGATCGTCTGGCCCATGGCGTCCGGCTGCAGGAGGGGGTGACGGCCCTGCTGGGCCGTCTGGTGGAGGGGGCCGAGGCGGCTCCGTCAGCCCTCGACCATCTGGCCCTCTGCTCCCGGGACCTCGACCAGCTCGGTGGTCTGGATCCCAGCCTGCGGCCCCTGCAGGAGAGCTGCGCCGACCTGCTCGAGCGGCTCCAGGATCTGGCCCGGCAGCTGGACCGCTACGGCGACGGCCTCGAGAGCGATCCGACCAGCCTGGCGGACCTCCAGGAGCGCCTGGCCGGGCTCAAGGCGCTGGAACGCCGGCATGGGCGGGATCTGGCGGGATTGATCAGCCTGCGCGATGACCTGCGCGATCAGCTCGCCCCCCGGGGCGGCGAGGCATCCCTGCAGGTGCTGGAGCGGCGGGAGCTGGCCAGTCGCCAGGCCCGGGATCTCGCCTGTGCCGAGCTCACGGAGCGGCGGCGCCAGGCCGCGGAGGTCCTGCAGGAGCAGCTGATGGAGGCGCTGCGTCCGCTGGGGCTGGCGGCCGTGCGGTTCGCCGTGATGGTCTCCCCCGCGCCCGCCGGTGAGGAGGGAGCCGACGCCATCGCCTTCCTGTTCTCCGCCAACCCGGGCCAGCCCCTGGCCCCCCTGCAGGAGGTGGCCTCAGGCGGGGAGATGAGCCGCTTCCTGCTGGCCCTCAAGACCTGCCTGGCCGCAGCTGATCCCCAGGTCACCCTCCTGTTCGACGAGATCGACGGCGGCGTCAGCGGCCGGGTGAGCGGCGCCATCGCGGCCCTGCTGCGGCGACTCGCCGAGCACCGCCAGGTCTTCTGCGTCACCCACCAGCCCCTGGTGGCCGCGGCCGCCCAGCACCATTTCCGTGTCAGCAAGCGGGTGGAGGAGGGCAGAACCCTGACGCTGGTGTCCCAGCTGCGGGACACCCAGGAGCGGGAGCGGGAGCTGGCGGAACTGGCCGGCGGGGATTCCGGCGAGACCCGCAGCTATGCGGCCGCGCTGCTGGAGCGGGGAGCCGCGTGAGGGCACGGCGCGGCCCGTAGACTCGACCGTTGTCAAGGACGCTGCATGTCCCGCGCGAGCGCCGGAGCCGGCTCGAAGGACCCCGCTGCGACAGATCCCAGGGCAGATGGGCTCCCGGCTGAAGAGCTCACGGCCGCCGGTGGCCCGACGGACCGCCGGAGCCGGGGGTTGACGACGCTTCGCAGCACGGCTCTGGCGCCGGCCGATCCGGCGGCCGCCCTGGGCCGCCTCAACGGCGGCAGCCTCGAGGACGTGATCCGGGTGCGGGGCGCGCGCCAGCACAACCTGCGCAACGTGGACCTCACCATCCCGCGCAACCGGCTGGTGGTGTTCACCGGCGTGAGCGGCAGTGGCAAGAGCTCCCTGGCCTTCGACACGATCTTCGCCGAGGGCCAGCGCCGTTACGTGGAGAGCCTCTCGGCCTACGCCCGCCAGTTTCTCGGCCAGGTGGACAAGCCGGATGTGGACGCGATCGAGGGTCTCTCCCCGGCGATCTCGATCGATCAGAAGTCCACCAGCCACAACCCCCGCTCCACCGTCGGCACGGTCACCGAGATCCAGGACTACCTGCGCCTGTTGTTCGGTCGCGCCGGCGAGCCCCACTGCCCCCAGTGCGACCGATCAATTCGGCCCGAGACCATCGACGAGATGGTGGATCGGATCCTGGGCCTGCCCGAGGGCACCCGCTACCAGCTCCTGGCCCCGGTGGTGCGGGGCAAGAAAGGCACCCACACCAAACTGCTCTCCGGCCTGGTGGCCGAGGGGTTCGCCCGGGTGCGGATCAACGGCGAGGTGCGCGATCTCTCCGACAACATTGAGCTCGACAAGAACCAGGCCCACCACATCGAAGTGGTGGTGGACCGGTTGGTGGCCCGCGACGGCATCGCCGAGCGGCTGACCGATTCCCTGCGCACCTGCCTCAAGCGCGGGGATGGGCTCGCCCTGGTGGAGGTGGTCCCCAAGGCCGGGGAGGAACCCCCGGACGGGGTGGAGCGGGAACGGCTCTATTCCGAGAACTTCGCCTGCCCGGTCCATGGCGCGGTGATGGAGGAACTGTCCCCGCGGCTGTTCTCCTTCAACAGCCCCTATGGCGCCTGTCCCGACTGCCACGGCATCGGACACCTGCGCACGTTCACGGTGGAGCGGGTGGTGCCCGATCCCTCCCTGCCGGTCTATGCCGCGATCGCCCCCTGGAGTGAGAAGGACAACAGTTACTACTTCTCGCTGCTGTTCAGCGTGGGCGAAGCGTTCGGCTTCGAGATCAAGACCCCCTGGAACCAGCTCAGCGACGACCAGCGCCGGGTGCTGCTCCATGGCAGTGAGGAGCCGATCCCGATCCAGGCCGACAGCCGGTACCGCAAGGGTCAGGCCTACCTGCGGCCGTTCGAGGGCATCCTGCCGATCCTGGAACGCCAGCTCCGGGATGCCAGCGGCGAGTCGATCCGGCAAAAGCTGGAGCGGTTTCTGGAACTGGTGCCCTGCGGCACCTGCCAGGGTCTGCGGCTTCGCCCGGAGGCCCTGGCGGTGAAGGTGGGGCCCTATGCCATCCATGAGCTCACTGCCGTGAGCGTGGCCGACTCCCTGGAGCGCATCGAGGCCCTGATGGGGGTGGGGGCGGCCGCGGCGTCAGCCCCCCAGCTCAACGCCCGCCAGATCCAGATCGGCGACCTGGTGCTGCGGGAGATCCGGATGCGGCTGAAGTTCCTGCTCGATGTGGGGCTCGAGTACCTCAGCCTCGACCGGCCGGCGATGACGCTCTCCGGCGGCGAAGCCCAGCGCATCCGCCTGGCCACCCAGATCGGCGCCGGCCTCACCGGTGTGCTCTACGTGCTCGATGAACCGAGCATCGGCCTGCACCAGCGTGACAACGACCGGCTGCTGACCACCCTGTTCAAGCTGCGGGATCTGGGCAACACCCTGATCGTGGTGGAGCATGACGAGGACACGATCCGCGCTGCCGACCACCTGGTCGACATCGGTCCTGGGGCCGGTGTGCATGGGGGCCACATCGTGGCGGAGGGGTCTCTCCAGAACCTGCTGGAGGCCGAAGACTCGCTCACCGGCGCCTATCTCAGCGGTCGTCGCTCCATCCCCACCCCCCCGGAGCGCCGCAACGCCGGCAGCCGCCGGCTCAGCCTGCTGCAGTGCCGCCGCAACAACCTCCAGGGCCTCGATCTCGACATCCCGCTCGGCCGGCTGGTCTGCATCACCGGGGTGAGCGGCAGCGGCAAGAGCACCCTGGTGAATGAGCTCCTCCATCCGGCCCTGGAGCACAAGCTCGGGCTCAAGGTGCCCTTCCCGAGCGGCCTGGAGGAGCTGCGTGGGATCCAGTCGATCGACAAGGTGATCGTGATCGACCAGAGCCCGATCGGCCGCACGCCCCGCTCCAACCCCGCCACCTACACCGGCGCCTTCGACCCGATCCGGCAGGTGTTCGCCGCCACGGTGGAGGCCAAGGCCCGGGGCTACCAGGTGGGGCAGTTCAGTTTCAATGTGAAGGGGGGGCGTTGCGAGGCCTGCAGCGGCCAGGGCGTGAATGTGATTGAGATGAATTTCCTGCCCGACGTGTACGTGCAGTGCGATGTCTGCAAGGGGGCCCGCTACAACCGCGAAACCCTGCAGGTGACCTACAAGGGCCATACCATCGCTGAGGTGCTGCAGATGACGGTGGAGCAGGCCGCCGACGTGTTCAGCGCCATTCCCCAGGCGGCGGATCGTCTGCGCACCCTGGTGGATGTGGGGTTGGGCTACATCAAGCTGGGCCAGCCGGCCCCCACCCTCTCCGGCGGTGAGGCCCAGCGGGTGAAGCTGGCCACCGAACTCTCGAAACGGGCCACCGGCAAGACGCTCTACCTGATCGACGAGCCCACCACCGGCCTGAGCTTCTACGACGTCCACAAGCTGATGGACGTGATGCAGCGGCTGGTGGACAAGGGCAATTCAATCGTGGTGATCGAGCACAACCTCGATGTGATCCGCTGCGCCGACTGGCTGATTGACCTCGGCCCCGAAGGCGGGAACAAGGGGGGAGAGATTGTGGCCGTCGGCACACCGGAGCAGGTGGCTGAGCACCCCAGCAGCCACACCGGCCGCTATCTCCGGCAGGTGCTGCGCCAGCACCCGCCGGAGGCGACGGTGGCGTCAGCAGGGGGACCCTGACCACGCTGGACTCCCCCTCCATCGAGGTGGCAACCATGATCGGAATCCTGATCGAAGCCGGCGTGTTGATGCACCCAACAGCCCATTGATCGATCCGTAGCGCTCCCGTGCGAAGAAGCTCATCAGGATGAAGCCGGAAAATCCCAGTACCGGCACTCTTGTGATCTCGCTATTGACAAGAATGCAGGACAATGGAATCCACGAATAGCTGAGTCTTCCCACTCAGAGTTAGCCCGTCTCCTGCCGGAAGACGTGGTGATTTTGGATCGCTTCGATCGCTGCAGTGGCGTCGGTGAGGCTGGAAAGTGATTGAGCTCATGATCCAGAAGCAGGGCTAGTGCTGCCCAGAACTCCCCAGGGAAGAGGCCGCAATTCCACGTTCTGGCATGGATATCCAAAACGGGTACGCGATGGAGACAGCGGGAGGAACGAAAGACACTGCATCCATCGATAATCCATGGAGCTGATTGAGCTGTCTGGATAGTGCTGCCGAGTGGACTCTCAGGCCGCTATCGCGCCCCGGCCCTCCGCCCCGGCCGGACAGACACCGCGGCCGCGGCCGAACCGATCGGCTCGAACTCTGGACCGGCCTCGCGAGGGAGATCATGGAGATCCAATGCTCACCCGTCGTGGCCCTGCGCCGATTCCAGCTGACCCCAAGCGCCCTGCTGACCATCGCCGGGCTGGTGGGTGCCGTGACCCTGTCGCCCCCACCGACCCAGGCGCTGGATCGGGTGCAGATGCGGTTGCCCCTGCTGGAGACCGATTTCACCGTCGAACTGACCGAGCTCTCCGATGCCGCCAGCCTGCTGGCTGGCAACAGTGACCTGGCCGAGCTTGATCAGGCCACCAACGGCGCCATCGGCCGCAAGCTCGTGGCCCTGTTCAACGCGCCGCTGCCGCTCCAGGTGCCGGCCGTGGTTCAGGAGTCCGCCACCTCCCCCCTGCTCAACCAGGCGCTTCTGCTCCTGTCGGCCCTGGGTGGGGTGGATGGTCTGCCGCAGCCCTTCACCGGAAATGACCTGTCCGATGTTCTGGACCGGGCCGCCGCCGAGGGTCCCCTGACCATGCTGAGCGTGCTGAAGGCCCTGCCTGGCCGGACCGCCACCATCGATCTGGGCCGGGCCCTGTTCGTGGTGCAGCGGCTGGCCCGACAGCAGCAGCCAGCCGATGTGCTGATCGCCGCGGGGACCCCGGCCTCCGTGGATCCTGCCCTCAGTGAGGCGGGCCCCCTGGCGGTGCAGCGCCGTCAGCTCGAGCTGGCCGTTTCCTACCGGTCCCAACCGCTGAAGGTGGTGGTGATCAGCCCCAGCCAGGGGGCCTCGGGCCGGTTGGTGGTGATCTCCCACGGTCTCTGGGATTCGCCCGAAAGCTTCGAGGGCTGGGGGAAGCACCTGGCCAGCCATGGCTACACCGTGCTGCTGCCCCGTCATCCCGGCAGCGACCAGGCCCAGCAGCAGGCCATGCTTTCGGGCCAGGCTCCCCCGCCGGGGCCGGCGGAGCTGCGCCTGAGGCCCCTCGATGTGTCAGCCGTGATCGATGCCGCGGCCGCCGGCCGCCTCGGCCTGGGTGCCGGGATCCGCACCGACTTCGTCGCGGTGCTGGGTCAGTCGTGGGGCGGCACCACGGTGCTGCAGCTCGCCGGAGCCCGGCCCAGTGCCACCCGCCTGAGCGAGAAGTGTGACGAGGTGATGGATCCCTCCCGCAACCTCAGCTGGGTGCTGCAGTGCAGTTTTCTCACCTCCGCCGATGAGGCCGCCCTGGCCGATCCCCGGGTGAAGGTGGGCATTGCGGTCAGCCCGCCGATGTCGCTGCTGTTCGATGTGGGGGCCGCCCGCTCCATGAATGCGCGGATGCTGGTGGTGAGCGGCAGCCGGGACTGGGTGGTGCCGCCGGATCCGGAGGCGATCGAACCGATGGTCCGGCAGGCCTCCGAGGAGCCGGAGGGCCACCGGCTGGTGCTGGCCAAGGGCGGGGATCACTTCAACCTGGTCTCCAGCTTCGCCGAGGGCGGCGGACCCCTGCGGGGCCTGTTGCTGGCCTGGGTGAACGGCGGATTTGCCGCCGGCGCCAGCGCCGCCCCGGGGCCCGGGGCTCCGGATCTGTTGCCGGCGAACGGCTGGGGGGATCTGGAGCTGCCCCTGGTGGATGTGACCCGACTGGCGGACCGGACGCGCTAGGGGCCACCTCGGCCCGCCCGCCCCGGAGACGGCCGGGCGGTGCCATCCGGCGGCAACCGGTGGCAAAGCGAGCTAATGGTGAAGGAGCCGCGGATGCTTCAGGAGGCATTCCACCACCCCTGGTCCAGCCTTGGGTCTGTCCCTGCTCCATCTCCATCTGCATGGCCTGTTCCGGGGCCAGGACCTGGAGCTTGGCCGCGATCCCGACACCGGCGGCCAGACCACCTACGTGCTCGAACTGGCCCGGGCCCTGGCGGGCCGTCCCGAGGTTGATCGGGTGGAGGTCGTCACCCGGCTGATCGACGACCCGCGGGTGTCCCCGGCCTACGCCATCCCCCTGGAGTCCTTCAGCCCCGGTGGCTGGATCCGCCGCCTGCCCTTTGGCCCCCGCCGCTACCTGCGCAAGGAAGCGCTCTGGTCCCACCTCGATGGGCTGGTCGATCAGCTCGCTGACCGGTTGATCCGCCAGCCCCGCCGCCCCGACTGGATCCATGCCCACTACGCCGACGCGGGGTATGTGGCCGCCCAGCTGCATCGGCTCCTGGGCATCCCCGTGGTCTTCACCGGCCATTCCCTCGGCCAGGGCAAACGGAGCCGGCTGCTGGCGGCTGGACTGGATCCCGGCCGGATCGAGCGCCGCTATCGCCTCGAGCGCCGCATCGCCGCCGAGGAACTGGTCCTCGCCCGCAGCGCTCTGGTGGTCACCAGCACCCGGCAGGAGCTGGTGGAGCAGTACGGCCCCTACGCGGGGTTCCATCCGGAGCTGGCCCAGGTGATCCCCCCCGGTGTGGATGGCCTCGCCTTCCATCCCCCCCGCCCCGGCGAAGACGGGGGCGAGGAGGAGAGGGACGTGGAGGCTCTGCTGGCGCCCTTCCTGCGGGAGCCGCGGCGGCCCCCGCTGCTGGCCATCTGCCGGGCCGATCTCCGCAAGAACGTTCCGGCCCTCCTCGAGGTGTTCGGCCGCTCCGAGCGCCTCCGCCAGCACCACAACCTCGTGCTGGTGCTCGGCTGCCGGCAGGACCGCAGCCAGCTGGAGCGGGACTCCCGGGATCTCTTCCGGCAGATCTTCGACCTGGTGGATCGGCACGATCTGTACGGGCTCGTGGCCTATCCGAAGCAGCACCGCCGTGAGCAGATTCCCCCCCTGTACCGCTGGGCCTCCCGGCGCGGTGGGCTGTTCGTCAACCCCGCCCTGACGGAGCCGTTCGGGCTGACCCTGCTGGAGGCGGCCGCCTGCGGACTGCCGCTGGTGGCCACCGACGACGGCGGACCCCGGGAGATCCTGGGCCGATGCCGCAACGGGCTGCTGGTGGATGTGTCCGACCTCGATGCGCTGCAGGAGGGGATCGAGGCGGCCGGAGCGGATCCCGGCCGCTGGGGCCGCTGGAGGGACAACGGCCTTGAGGCGGTCTGGCGCCACTACGGCTGGCAGACCCATGTCGGCCAGTACCTGGCGGCGGCAGGGGTGCACATCGCCGCCGCCCGCACGCCGCTGCCCGGGCCGGATCAGTGGAACGAGGCCGACTCCCGGGTCTCCTGGCCGTCATGTCGGTTGTTGACATCCGGCATCCAGTAGCTGAGCTCCTCGTGCCAGTACAGGCGCCCCGCCAGCCGTTCGGTGCTGAGGTTGGTGCTGCTGAGCGCCGCCAGCAATGCCCCCAGCTCCACCGGGGTCAGATCCGTCGTGATGTCGCGGCCGGCCAGCTGCAGCAGGGCCGGCAGCCGGGCCACCGTGCCCGGCTGGGCCAGCTTGCGGAAGATTTCGCGTAGCACCAGTTTCTGGCGCTCCATCCGGCCCAGATCCCCGAGCTCATCGTTGCGGTAGCGCAGGAAGCCTTCCAGATCACGGCCCTGGAGCACCTGGGGGCCTGGGTAGAGGTCGATGTAGAGATCCTGGCGCGTATCGGTGTAGTACATGCGTTTCGGCACATCCACCTCCACGCCTCCCAGCTCCTCGGCCAGCCGCTGCACCGCGTCCAGGTTGACGAGCAGATAGCGGTCGATCGGGGTCGAGAGCAGGCTGCCGATCTCCTGCTTGGCAACGTCCACGCCACCGATCGCATAGAGCGCATTGGCCTTCTGCACGCCGTAATGCTCCGATTCGATGAAGGTGTCGCGCGGAACCTGGGTCAGCTGGGTGGTGCCGTCCTTCACCTGCACGGTGACCATCACATCCGTGCTGCCGCTGATCTGGTCGGTGCCCAGCACCAGGATGCGGCGCTCGTCCAGGCCCAGCGGCGCCGCCAGGGACCGGATGGAGGGCGAGGCGTGCTGCAGATGGGCCCCGACCATGTCCAGCAGCCGGGGCAGGGGGCCGGCGAGGCCATAGCCGAGGCCAACACCGCAGCCGAAGGTCAGCAGCAGCAGGGCCCGGGGCCCGAGGGTCCTCCGGCCGGCCGGCTTCCTGGGAGGGTTCGCGTCCGTCCGGAGTGGCCCTGCTGCAGCGTTGCTCCGCTGGGTCTCCCCGCCCGGTCTGGCGCCGTCTGCGGGGCTGGAACTGGAGCGGCGGCGGGGTGGTGCCTGGGCCATGGATCATCCTGATGGCGGCACCATAAGGCCCAAATCCCTGTCGGGCCAGGGGTGGAGCGGTTCAGTTCGTCCCTGTCACCCGCACCCGGGCCGCCGCCCGGTCGGCCCGGGACCGCGCCTCGGCGACGCTGGCGCCCGCCGCCACCGCCACCCCCATGCGCCGCTGGGGGCGGGCATCGGGTTTGCCGAACAGGAGCAGCTGGGTCTCGGGTTCGGCCAACGCCTCGGCCACTCCGGTGTAGGCCACCTGCTCCAGGGTCTCCGTGGCGAGAATCACCCGGCTGGCGGCGGCCCCCGTGGAGCGGATCTCGGGAATCGGCAGGCCCAGCACGGCGCGCAGGTGCAGATCGAATTCACTCAGGTTCTGGCCCCGCAGGGTCACCAGCCCGGTGTCGTGGGGCCGGGGGGAGAGCTCGGAGAACACCACCTCCTCCAGCCCCGGTTCGCCGCAGAGGAAGAACTCCACGCCGAACAGGCCGGCACCGCCCAGGGCGTCGGTGACGGTGCGGGCCATGGCCTGGGCCGCCGCCAGCTGGCCGGCCCCCAGGCTGGCGGGCTGCCAGCTGCACTGGTAGTCGCCCCGCTCCTGGATGTGGCCGATCGGTGGGCAGAACAGGGTTGGACCACTCCACGGCTTCACCGTGAGCAGGGTGATCTCCAGCTCGAAGCGCAGAAACTCCTCCACGATCACCCGCGCCCCCGCGCCGCGGGCCCCCGCCATGGCAGCCCCCCAGGCGGCTCCGATCCCCTCCGGGGAGCGCACCACGCTCTGGCCCTTGCCCGAGGAGCTCATCACCGGCTTCACCACCACCGGCCAGCCCAGGGGTGCCGCGGCGGCGGCCAGTTCCGCCGCGCTGCCGGCGTAGGCGAAGCGCGCCGTGCGCAGACCCAGTTCCGTGGAGGCCAGATCCCGGATCCGATCGCGGTTCATCGTCACGGCGGTGGCCCGGGCGGTGGGGATCACGGTGATCCCCTCGGCCTCCAGCTCGGCCAGGGCATCCACCGCCAGGGCCTCGATTTCCGGAATCAGCAGATCGGGGCGATGGCGGCGCACCACGGCCTTGAGCGCCTCCGGATCGGTCATGGCGATCACCTCGGCGGTGTCGGCCACCTGCATGGCCGGGGCGCCGGGGTAGCGATCCACCGCGATCACCCGGCAGCCCAGCCGCTGGGCGGCGATCGCCACCTCCTTTCCCAGCTCGCCGCTGCCCAGCAGCATCAGGGTGCGGGGGAAAGGGGAGTCGGCCATGGAGCGGGAGGGTGGGCAACGCCCCGATCCTGCCCCAGGCGAGGCACAACCCTGCTAGAGAAGGCCTCTCCGCCGGATCCGTGGTGCCCAGTCCGATCGTCGAGGCCGTCACGCTGCCGGGATCGTGGATGGCCCTCTCCCTGCTGGCCTTCACCACGGCCGGTGATGCCGCCGACGGCTTGGTCTTCGGCTGGACCATGGCCGCCCTGCAGAAGTGGACGCTGATCTACCTCGCGCTGTCGTCGCTGGGGTTCGTGGCCGTCTGGGTGATCGGAGCCCTGCGCCGGTAGGGCCGGCGCACCGCGCACTGGGGGACCCAGGGGCGCTCAGGGATCCGGCATCAGGCCCAGCTGCCGCACCGGAGGCTCCTCGCTGATGAAGCCATAGGCTTCGAAAACCCCCGCGTCGGGATGGGTGATGTGCTGGCCATCGCTGTGGCGCTCCACCCGGAACCCCTCCGCCGCCATGCGGCGCATCAGCGCCGCCGCCTCCTCGAACCGGGCCGCCATGGCCTCAAGGCTGGCGCAGTCGGCCGTGAGTCCCGTTTCCTTCCAGGTGAAGTGGGCCATGGCCTCCGGGTGAGCGGCACTGCTGTCCCTGATTCTGCTGCCTGCGTCCGCTCCCGTGCCGCCGCCCCCTGTCCGGTGCGCTCAGGGCAGCAGCAGCAGCCCCAGACCCACCAGCAGCACGCTCACGCCCCAGAACGCCACCACCACCTGCTGCTCGCCCATCCCGCCAAGCTCGAAGTGGTGGTGCAACGGCGCCATCCGGAACAGGCGACGCCCCTGGCCGTCCGGGCCCTTCGTGGCCTTGAACACCCACACCTGCAGGATCACCGAGAGGGATTCGGCCAGAAACACCCCGCCCATCAGCAGCAGGGGCCAGAGGCTGTCGCTGAGCAGGGCGACGGCGGCCAGGGCTGCGCCCATGGCCAGGGAGCCCGTGTCGCCCATGAACACCCGGGCCGGGTGCCGGTTATGGGCCAGGAAACCGAGCCAGGCCCCCGCCATCGCCGCGCAGAAGCCGGCCAGGGCCGGATCGCCGAGGTGACCTCGCAGCATCAGCTGCAGGCCGAAGCCGGTGAACACGATCGCGCCGCAGCCCGCCGCCAGTCCGTCGAGGCCATCGGTGAGGTTGGTGGCATTGCCCTCGGCCAGGAACACGAACAACCCCAGCGGGGCGATCAGCAGCCCGAGGGGCAGCAGCCGGCCGAAGGGCAGCGCCACATCGCTGCTGAGCCAGGAGGCGTGCCATGACCAGGCCAGGAAGAGCAGCGCCGCCAACGCCTGCAGCAGCAGTTTCCCCTTCGGTGTCAGGCCGGTGTTGGTGCGCCGGGTCAGGCTGCGCCAGTCGTCGATGCCGCCGATGGCCAGGTAGGCCAGGGTGATGGCCGCCACCACCGGCAGGCGCGGGTCGGAGGGGGCGACCAGACCGCCCACGATCACCCCGACCGGCACCACCAGCAGGCCGCCCATGGTGGGGGTGCCCGCCTTGCCGAGATGGGCCTGGGGACCCTCCTGGCGGATCACCTGACCCAGTTTCAGGGCCCGCAGCCTCGGGACGCCCCAGAGGCAGAGCACCCAGCTCAGCAGCGCCGCCACCAGCAGGGGCGGCGTCAGCTGGGGAGCCCGACTCCAGGCATCACCGAGGCCGCAGGCGATCAGCAAGCCCACGCCCAGAAGGGCGGCGGGCCAGCGGCCGTCGGCAGCCGTGCGGGCCAGGGCGAGGTTGGGATGCAGCAAGGCTCTGGAGGGCGCCGGGGCGCGGAGGGTCCATGGGGCCGGACCCTAGATCAAGGCGCCCGCTCAGTCCTCCCAGTCCTCCTCGGGCTGCTCGTCGGCCTGGTTGTACTCCTCCTTCTCGCCCATCAACGCCGAGAGCTCCTCCTCCTCCACCGTGCTCACATCAGGGGCGGCGGTTTCCTCATCGGCCACCAGGCGGCCGCTGCTCTCCAACCAGCTGAGCAGGTCGGGCTCATCCCGCAGGGGCAGCACCGGAGCCGGCTCCTCCCGCCGGTAGCGGGTCAGGGAGGGATTGACGCTGTCGAGGGTGCTCATGACGGGCCTGTTGGGCGATCGGGCGCTGGCTGGCCCTGCGGAGACCGCGGCCCGAATGCAGCGCCGCCGGTGGACGATCGACCATGGTAGGGCAGCCCCCAGGAGCTAACCCGTGGCCGCCGCCCGACCCGCTCCACTCCTGCTCAGCTGGGGGTCGGCCCTGCTGCTGAGCGCCCTGCTGGTGGCGGCCGGCCGGCGCTGGCCCGAGCCGCTGCCCCCGCTGCCCTGGCTGGTCTGGGGCCTGATCCTGGGGCCGCCGGCCCTGATGGGCCTCTGGCTGGCCAGCCGCTGGCGGCGCGTGAGCGCCGGTGAGGAGGGAGAATCCACCGACAGCACGCTCACCCAGGACTGAGGACATGGCACAGGAGGGGACACGGACCGCCCGGGCGAAGCGGGTGGTACTGGCCTATTCCGGCGGCGTGGACACCAGTGTGTGCATCCCCTACCTCAAACGGGAGTGGGGTGTGGAGGAGGTGATCACCTTCGCCGCCGATCTGGGCCAGGGCGATGAGCTGGAGCCGATCCGGCTCAAGGCCCTGGAGTCCGGCGCCTCCCGCTCCCTGGTGGGGGATCTGATCGAGCCCTTCATCAGCGAGTTCGCCTTTCCGGCCATCCGGGCCAATGCCCTCTACGAGGGCCGCTACCCCCTCTCCACCGCCCTCGCCCGGCCCCTGATCGCCCGCCGGCTGGTGGAGGTGGCCCGGGAGGTGGGGGCTGACGCGGTGGCCCATGGCTGCACCGGCAAGGGCAATGATCAGGTGCGTTTCGACGTGGCGATCGGGGCGCTCGCCCCCGGGCTCACCGTGCTGGCCCCGGCGCGGGAGTGGGGCATGAGCCGCGAGGAGACGATCGCCTACGGCGAGCGCTGCGGGATCCCCGCCCCCGTGAGCAAGTCCTCCCCCTACTCGATCGACCTGAACCTGCTGGGCCGCAGTGTTGAGGCCGGCCCGCTGGAGGATCCGATGGTGGAGCCTCCCGAGGAGGTGTTCGCCATGACTCGCTCGGTCGAAGCCGCACCGGAGCAGGCCGAAGTGGTGGAGATCGGATTCGAGCGGGGCAATCCGGTGGCGATCGATGGGGTGCGGCTCGATCCGGTGAGCCTGATCCGCCGCGCCAATGCCCTGGCGGGCCGCCACGGGTTCGGCCGGCTCGACATCATCGAAAACCGGGTGGTGGGCATCAAATCGCGGGAGATCTATGAGACCCCGGGGCTGTTGCTCCTGATCCGGGCCCATCAGGAGCTCGAAAGCCTCACCCTGGCGGCCGATGTGGTGCGCTACAAGCGCCAGATCGAGTCCAGCTGGGCCGATCTGGTGTATCAGGGCCTCTGGTTCGGTCCGCTCAAGGAGGCGCTCGACGGCTTCCTCGACCGCACCCAGGGCACGGTCAACGGCACGGTGCGGATCCGCCTGCAGAAGGGCAACGCCACCGTCATCGGTCGCGGCAGCGACGCCGACAGCCTCTATGTGCCCGCCATGGCCACCTACGGCGGCGATGACCGCTTCGATCACCGGGCGGCCGAAGGGTTCATCTATGTCTGGGGCATGCCGACACGGTTGTGGGCGGCCCGCCGGCGGGGGGGCTGAGCGGCTCCGCGCCGGGCTCCGCTTCCCCCGGGTTCAGCCCCCGTTCATCCCGCTGCGGGCCGGCCGCCGCGCAGAAGGTGCCGCAGGGGAGCCAGTGGGCTGGCCGGGGGCGCTGGCGGAGGCCGGTCCTGGGAGGCCTCCATCACCTCCACCGCCGCCGGGGCGCTCGGGTCGCCCACGGCGGGAGGAAGACGCCGCTGGGCCTGCTCCCGCAGGGCGTGGTTGTCACGGGCCAGCAGTTGCTGCTGATCCAGCAGGGGCTGGAGCCGCTGCTGGAATTTGCGCTCGTAGATCTGCGGAAGATCCCGCACCAGGGCCTCGAGTTCGCCCAGCTCCCGGCGGGTCGCCTCCAGGTCGTCCTGGGTGCGCCGCAGGTCACCCCGCGTGGCCTCCAGCTCGAGCTGAACGGCCCGAAGCTCCAGTTCGGTGCCCTGCAGCGCCAAGCGTTCGTGCAATCGCTGCTGCGACCGGTCCCCGTCGAGCTCGCTGGGTGACGCACCGTCCATGGGAGTGAGGATCACTTCGGATCCCCCCATCATCGCCGCGAAGGGCCGATGCCGGATGGTCCGGCCCGCCCCGGCCCTCGATCAGGCCTCCACCGCCACGGGCTCACCGGCCTGGGCGGCACCAGGAGGATTGCGGGGGGCGGGAAGGGGGCCGTCCTGTTTGACGGTCAGATAGCGGATGACGTCCTCGCTGAGGCGCATGGCCCGCTCCAGCGGGGTGACCTGCTGGCCATCCCCGCTGTGGTTGAGCTGCACGTAGATGCCTTCGCGGTGCTTGGCGATCGAGTAGGCCAGCCGCCGCTTGCCGCGCATCTGGGTGTCCAGCACCTCACCGCCGGCCTCGGTGACGATGTCCCGGTAGCGGCTGACATGGGTTTCCACCTCTTCCTCCGGAATGTCCGGACGGAGGATGTACATCGTTTCGTAGTAAGGCTGCTGCGACATGACGAGGTGATTCCGCGATGGACTCGGGTGAGGCCGGCGGCACGGGGCTGCCAGCGACGGATCCATGACCCTATCGCGGCGGCTGGATCAGCCCCTCGGGCTCAGTACAGCTGGATGCGGACCGCTTCGGACACGGTGGGGATGTCGGGCTCGCGGCCCCGCACGCACTGCACCAGGGCGAAGACCACCAGCAGCAGGATGCCGAGGAACACGGTGTTGCTCAGGGTGCGCACCGCGAATCCCGCCCCCAGCGGCTCCAGCAGCAGCCGGAAGGCCAGGGAGAGCAGGATCAGCACGATGTCCAGCAGGATCGCCTGCAGCACGTTGAAGCGGATGAAGTAGGGCACCCGGGCATTGCGCACCACCGCCAGGAACAGCACCAGGAACAGCAGGAATCCCCCGAACGGAACCATGTTCTGGAGGGCCATCAGCGGCAGGGCCGGCAGCACGAGCCACTGCAGGGGGGGAAACAGCGAGAACAGGGCCCGTCCGAAGCCCACGCCGTCGCTCCAGGGCAGCAGATAGACCAGCCCGGCCAGGAGCCGTTGCCAGATCGGAGGGCCTTCCATGGCTGGGGACGTGCGGGACGATTCGGTGGAACCAGGCTAGGGGGCCTGCCCCCTGGAGCCACCACCGCGGCCCTCCAGCTGCGCCAGGGCGGCGTGGCGCATCGTCGCCACCGGCACCGGAAGGGCCTGCCCGGCCGCGGCGCCCCAGAGCTCAAGGGAGGCGGCGCCCTGCCGCACCAGCATCTCCAGCCCGTCGAGGGTCGGGCAGCCGCGGCGGCCCGCCTCCCGCAGCAACCGGCTGGGCCGGGGGGTGTAGATCAGGTCGTAGATGAGGCAGGCGCTCCCCAGGGCGTCCAGCTGCTCCGGGCCCAGGGGACAGGCCTCGTCGGACCCGGCGGCGCCGGCCATCCCCACCGGTGTGGTGTTCACCACGAGATCGGCTCCGGCCAGGGCCTGGCTGAAGGCGGCGTCCCCGCCATCAGGCCAGGGGAGGGGCCGCAGCCGGGGCGCCCAGCCGGCGCAGGACTCCAGGAGGCTCTCCAGCTGGTCCTGGCGGCGTCCGGCCAGCTCGATGCGGTCCAGATCCAGCTCCACCAGGGCTGCCAGCACGGCCCGGGCGCTGCCGCCGCAGCCCAGCACCACGGCCCGCCCACCCGGCAGGGCGGGGGCCGTCTCCCGCAGGGGAGCCAGAAACCCAGCCACATCAGTGTTGGTGCCGAGCCAGCCCCCTCCCGGGCGTCGCACCAGGGTGTTGACGGCTCCCAGCCGCTCGGCCAGGGGGGTCAGCTCGGCCGCCAGGGCTGCCACCGCCCGCTTGTGGGGCAGGGTCACGTTGAGGCCCAGGCAGCCGAGTGCTTCGAGGCCCCCCACCGCGCCAGCCAGATCGGCGGCGGCCACCGGCAGGGCCAGATAGACCCAGTCGAGGCCCATCGCCGCCAGGGCGGCGTTGTGCATCGCCGGGGAGAGGGAATGGCGCACGGGATCGCCCAGAACCCCCACCAGGGCTGTCTGCGCGCTGATCGGAACGGTCATGGCCCGGACTGGCGGATGGGGGCGCCGGGCTGAACCGTAGGGGTGAACGGTCGGGATGGAGCGGCCGGGCGGACCCCCACCGTCCGCGACGGTTCGGAAACCACCCCTCGCCTGCAGTGGCCCTCGCTGCTGAGGATGCACCAGGAAGAAACAATCATTCAGAGGAGGTGGGAAACCATGGGCAAGGTTGTCGGCATTGACCTGGGCACGACGAACAGTTGCGTGGCGGTGATGGAGGGGGGCAAGCCCACGGTGATCGCCAACGCCGAAGGCTTCCGCACCACGCCATCGGTGGTGGCCTACACCAAGAACCAGGACCAGCTGGTGGGCCAGATCGCCAAGCGCCAGGCGGTCATGAACCCGGACAACACCTTCTACTCCGTGAAGCGTTTCATCGGCCGCCGGGTGGATGAGGTGAATGAAGAGTCGAAGGAAGTGAGCTACGGCGTTGAGAAGGCCGGCTCCAATGTGAAAGTGAAGTGCCCGGTCCTCAACAAGCAGTTCGCCCCCGAGGAGGTGAGTGCCCAGGTGCTGCGCAAGCTGGCTGACGATGCCGGCAAGTACCTCGGTGAAACCGTCACCCAGGCGGTGATCACCGTGCCTGCCTATTTCAATGATTCCCAGCGTCAGGCCACCAAGGATGCCGGCAAGATCGCCGGTCTCGAGGTGCTGCGGATCATCAACGAGCCCACCGCCGCCGCCCTGGCCTACGGCCTCGATAAGAAGAGCAACGAGCGCATCCTGGTCTTCGACCTCGGCGGCGGCACCTTTGACGTCTCGGTGCTGGAAGTGGGCGACGGCGTCTTCGAAGTGCTCTCCACCAGCGGCGACACCCACCTGGGCGGTGACGACTTTGACAAGGTGATCGTCGATTACCTGGCCGACACCTTCAAGGGCAACGAAGGCATCGACCTGCGCCAGGACAAGCAGGCTCTCCAGCGGCTCACCGAGGCCGCCGAGAAGGCCAAGATCGAGCTCTCCAGTGCCACCCAGAGCGAGATCAACCTGCCGTTCATCACGGCCACCCCGGACGGTCCCAAGCACCTCGATCTCACCCTCACCCGGGCCAAGTTCGAGGAGCTGGCCAGCAAGCTGATCGACCGCTGCCGCGTGCCGGTGGAGCAGGCCCTCAAGGACGCCAAACTGGCCAGCAGCGAGCTCGACGAGGTGGTGATGGTGGGGGGCTCCACCCGCATCCCCGCCGTGCTCGAACTGGTCAAGCGGGTCACCGGCAAGGACCCCAACCAGACGGTGAACCCCGATGAGGTGGTGGCCGTGGGTGCCGCCATCCAGGGCGGCGTGCTGGCCGGCGAGGTGAAGGACATCCTGCTGCTCGACGTCACGCCGCTCTCGCTGGGTGTTGAAACCCTCGGCGGTGTGATGACCAAGATGATCACCCGCAACACCACGATCCCCACCAAGAAGGCCGAGGTGTACTCCACCGCCGTCGACGGCCAGACCAACGTGGAGATCCACGTGCTGCAGGGGGAGCGCGAGCTCGCCTCCGACAACAAGAGCCTCGGCACCTTCCGTCTCGACGGCATTCCCCCGTCCCCCCGCGGCGTGCCCCAGATCGAGGTCACCTTCGACATCGACGCCAACGGCATCCTCAGCGTCACGGCCAAGGACAAGGGAAGCGGCAAGGAGCAGAGCATCTCGATCACCGGCGCCTCCACCCTCAGTGAGAACGAGGTGGAGAAGATGGTGAAGGACGCCGAGGCCAACTCGGCGGCCGACAAGGAGAAGCGTGAGCGCATCGACCTGAAGAACCAGGCCGAAACCCTGATCTACCAGTCGGAGAAACAGCTCACCGACCTGGGCGACAAGGTGAGCGCTGAGATCAAGGCCAAGATGGAGGAGAAGCGCAAGCTGCTCCAGGAGGCGGTGACCCAGGAGGACTACGAGGCGATGAAGACCCGCTTCGAGGATCTCCAGAAGGAGCTTTACGAGGTCGGGGCGTCGGTGTACCAGCAGGCGGGAGCCGAAGCCGGTGCGGCCGGTGCCGCGCCCGGGGGCAATGGCGCCACCGGGGCCTCCTCCTCCGGAGCACCGGGGGCCGACGACGTCATCGACGCGGAGTTCACCGAGAGCAAGTGAGCCCTCCCGGCCAGGCTCCCCGAGCCCCCGTCAGGGGGCTTTTTTCATGGGCAGCCCCCGTTGGCCTCGATCCGCGCCGCCGCCCAGGCGGCGCTGGCCGGGGCGAGCAGCACGCCATTGCGGTAGTGGCCGGCGGCCAGCAGCAACCCTGGCTCCACCTCCTCCAGCAGGGGGGCGGGCCGCCCGAGGGGCCGGCCCCGCAAGCCCTGCCAGTGGCGCACCGTCCGGGCCTGGCGCAACCAGCCGGGCGCCGCGCCCCCCAGGTCCCGCAGGTCCCGCAGGAGGAGGGGATCGGCCTGGGTGCCGGGCTCGAGCGTGGCACCGAGCCAGAGGCGTCCCCCGGGCCGGGGCACCAGGTTGAAGCCCCGCCAGACCAGGGGTGCCGGCCAGCGGGGGATGTGGTCCTCCCGGAGCTCCAGCTCCAGGGCCTGGCCCAGCACCGGCTCGATGGACCGATGCTGGCCGAGGGGTTCCAGCAGGGCCGCGCTGGCCGCGCCGGCCGCCAGCACAACCCAGGGGGCTTCCAGGGTGTCGCCGCCCTCCAGCCGCAGCCGCCAGCCCGCCGGCCGCCGCTCCACCGCCTCCACGGCCGCCGTCCAGGGGGTCACCCCCAGCCGTTGACCGCTGCGGCGAAAGGCCTCCAGGGCGGCGCGGGGGTCGATCTGGCCATCGGCGGGGGAGAACAGGCCGGCCAGGGCGCCCGCCGGTGGAGCGGGGGTGAGGGTCGCCAGGGCCTCCGGGTCCCACCACGGCAGCTCGAGCCCGAGGGCGAGGCGCTGCTGGGCCAGCCGCCACAACCGGTCCCGCTCCGTCGCATCCCCCGCCAGCAGCAGCAGGCCGGCCTGGCGGGGGATCGCTCCGGCATCGGCCTCCAGCTCCGGCAGCCAGGCTCGCCAGAGCGCCAGCGACTGCTGGCGCAGACGCCAGGCCCGTCCACTGGAGCGGTGGAACACCTGGCCCATCAGCACCCCCAGGGCGGCGCTGCTGCCCGAGCCCGCCGACTGGGGGCCGAGGGCATCGGCGGCCACCAGCCCCACGGTGTGACCACGGCGCCGGAGCCACCAGGCGGTGGCCCAGCCGATCAGCCCGGCACCCACCACCAGAACGGAGCGGGGGTGCGGAGGGGGCTCCGCCGGGGCGGTAGGGACGGGGATCAGGCGGCGGCGGTGGAGGGGATCACCTCGGCGTAGGAGCCGAAGCCGCTGGCCACCTTGATGTAGGCCTTGCGGAGGCGTTCGCCGTCCTGGAGCCGGGCGGCTTCATCGAGTTCCGCCAGGGCGCTCTTGAGCTGGTTGGCCCTGGTGGTGGCCTCGGCCCGGTCCGCGGGGAGGAGGCGCTGGTTGATGTAGAGCATCTCGCGGCCCACTTCCTGCATGGGGCCGTGGATCAGGTTGCGGGTGAAGACCCAGTTGCGGGCATTCACCAGGCCGGCCAGTTCGGGCAGGCGATCCTTGGCGGCCAGGAATCCGTCGGCCTGTCGCTGGATGATGGCCAGATCGGCGGGACTGATGCTGGGCGGCTGGCGGCTCTGGTTCCCTCCGCAGGCGGCGAGCCCGAAGGAGAGGGCCAGCACCAGACCGATCAGCGCCAGACGCTTCAGGACGGAGTGAAGCGAGGAAACCAGCTGAGCGGCCATGGCGAGCACGGGAAGCAGGGGCGACTGTACGTCCGCTGCAGTCGGCCCCCGGAGGCCGCGGCGACGACCCGGATCGGCTAAAACGGAGTTGTTATGAGTTAGTTCCCATGCGGATCGAGACCCTCCCCCTGGCCGCCATCACGCGTCCCCTGCAGCGCCGTCTCGATGAGCCCAAGGTGGCCGCTTTGATGGCCTCCATCGCGGCGGAAGGTCTTCGCGAACCCATCGATGTGCTCGAGGTGAACGGCCGCTACTGGGGCTTCAACGGCTGTCACCGGGTGGCGGCCCATGAGCGGCTCGGTCGCCCCACGATCCGGGCCCGCATTCGTCACGCCACGCCGGAGGTTCTGGCGCTCCACCTGCGCTAGGGCGGCGGGCCGACCTGACTCGAGACACCCATTTCCAGCGACAGGAGCTGCTCGGGCGGCGGCTGCGGATCGAGGCTGGCATCGCCCCCATCGACCACTCGCCCGGCGCCTCCCCCCAGGGCGACCCACCCGGAGTTGCTGAGGGCCGC
This sequence comes from Cryptocyanus atlanticus LEGE 06306, assembly GCF_056633155.1. Lineage (NCBI taxonomy): Bacteria > Bacillati > Cyanobacteriota > Cyanophyceae > Synechococcales > Prochlorococcaceae > Cryptocyanus > Cryptocyanus atlanticus. The sequence goes on along the minus strand of NZ_JBSJOZ010000004.1, from coordinate 178,513 downwards.
CAGCCCCAGCACCAGGGCCAGGGCCATGGCCAGGGCCCCGATCACGATCTGTCTGAGCGAAACGTCCGGCATGGCTCAGGGGGTGGGTCGCCGGCGGCCATCTGGCCTCGGAATCCTGACGATACGGTCCTTTCCGGTCCCATGCCGCTGTTCCCGCTTCAATGGGCTCCAGCCAAGGGCACCGGATTCTTGATCAAGGCGCAGTGTGACAACCGGAAGGGCCTGGAGCGGAACTGAGCGCCATGGGGGATCTCAGTCGCTCCGTCGTCACCCTGCTGGCCCTGGTCAATCCGGTGATCTGCGCGCTGATGCTCCTGCGGCTCAGCGGTGGGGCCACCCGCCGCCAGCGGCTGCGGGGTGTGGCCACCGTGGTGCTGCGCACGGGGGTGATCCTGCTGCTGAGCGCGGTCTTCGGCCCCCGGCTGCTCGCCAACCTGGGCATCTCCCTCGATGTGTTCCGCATCGTGGGCGGGCTGGTGATCGCCTCGATCGGCTACGGCATGTTCCAGCCGGAGTCCGCCTCCTCCTCGCCCGCCTCCTCCCCTGCCTCCGACCCGGCGACGGCAGGGGAGGGGATGGCGCTGGAGCCGGTGGTGCTGTTCGCCGCCAGCCCCGGCACGATCGCCACCGTGCTCACCCTCGCGGTGATGCGCGGACCGGGGGAGGGGCTGGGGGTCACGGTGCTGGCCGTGCTGATCGCCCTGGCGATCACGGCGCTGGTGATGGCGCTGATGGTGTCGCGACCGGGTTCGGCGGCGGGGCGGAACGCCACGCTGATCACCCGTTTCCTCGGCCTGATCCTGATCGCGATGGGGCTTCAGTTCGTGCTCACCAATCTGCGCGCCTTCTTCGGGCCAGCAGCAGCGGCATCAGGCTGAGGACGCCGAGGAGCAGCCAATACACCGCTCCCGAGACCGGATCGTGGCTGGTGACGGCCTCGCCGGGGGTCTGGCCGTTCGCCAGCCAGGCGAGCAGCAGCTCGGCCGCCACGATCAGGGCCAGGGCAGTGGCTCCGACTCCGAGCTGAACACCGGGTGTGGGAGGAAGGCCCGATCGACCCACCGTGAGGGAGGCGGCCGCCACGATCGCCACCAGCATGAGGGGCATTTCGAGCAGCTCCGCCACGCGGACCCCGAGCCGGGGCACCAGCTGGGTGACCCGCACGACGCCCAGGGCGAAGCCGATGCCGAATACGATCCCCCCGTAGAACGCACCGGCCCGCAGCACCCGGCAGACCATCTCAGGAGCCCGCCCGTTGGAAGGCCTCGGTCTGGGCTTCGTTCCAGCTGAGGCCACCGAGCCAGCGGCCGATGGCGGCGGCGATGGCCGAGCCGGTGAGCAGCCAGGGCAGGGTGGCGGGATTGCCCTGCAGAGTGAATACGAACAGGGCGCAGAACAGGGGGGTGCGGCAGGCCCCGCTGAACACGGCGGCCGCGGCGACGGCGGCCAGGGCCGCCTGTTGGTCCGGTGGCAGCGGGCGCAGCCAGGGGGTGACCAGCACCGCCCCCAGGCTCATGGAGTCATGCATCAGGCCGCCGGGAGCGCCGATCGCGATGCTCAGCAGCGGGCCCAGCAGCCGGGGCGCGGCTGCCCACCAGGGCGTGGTGGCCCTGCCGGCCAGGGCGGGGCCGAGGGCGAGCGAGCCGTCGTTGAGGCTGATGCCGCCACTCGCCACGGCCAGCAGAGCGACCAGCAGGGCGAGGCCCACCGCGACTGTCACCCGGCGGCGGCGCAGCCAGGGGCCAAGACGGTGGGCCAGGGGGATGAGCAGACGCACCAGCAGCACCCCGATCAGGGCGGCCAGCACGGAGATCAGCAGGGCGAGCGGCAGCAGGCCAGGCGCCAGGGCCAACGCCACCCCCTCCGCCAGACGGGCGGGTTGGCCCAGCTGGGAATTCAGCAGGGTGCCGATGCCGGCCAGCACCAGGGTGGGCGCCACCAGGGAGAAGCCGGCCACGGCGCTGAGCTCCTCGAGCGCATAGGCGGCCCCCAGCAGGGGGGATTGGAAGGCGGCGCCCAGGCCGGCGCCCCCTCCGATGGCCGCGGTGAGGGCCAGCGGCAGGCGATGCAGGGGGGCGAGCCGGCGACGCAGGGCCAGCAGGATCGAGGCGCCGAGGGCGGCGGAGGGGGATTCGGTGCCCACGCTCAGCCCGGCGAGATGGGTCAGGGCGAGCAGGGGCAGGCGGGCCAGCTGGTGCCCCAGCGTGAGGTTGGCGACGGCCCGGTCCCGATCCTGCTCACGGTCGGCGTCCTGGAGAGCCAGCACGCCGGTGATGCCGCCGCCCCGGCCAGCCGCCAGCGGCCCCCAGGCCAGCAGCAGGAACGCCAGGGTGGCCAGGGCCGGGCCGGCCACTAGCAGGGGGTTCAGGGGGCCGTCGCCGCCGAGGGGCCAGAGCCGCTGGAGCCGGAAACCCAGTTCGGAGAGCCATTGGTAGGGGAGTTCGGCCAGGCCGATCACCAGCCCGGCCAGCAGCAGAGCGAGGGAGAGGGAGATCGCGCTCATGCCTTCAGCCGCCGCCCATAGGTCCGCACCAGCCCGGCCAGCACCAGGGTGATGGCCAGCAGCGTCAGGGCCAGGGGGAGCTGGGTGGTGTCGGGGATCACGGTGGCGAGCAGAACGAGCAGACCGGCACCTTCCTGCTGGACGAAGCCGGTGAGGGCGGAGGCCAGGCCGGCCTGGCCGGGGAACGACTGCATCGGCATGGCCAGGCCGATCGGGATCAGCACTCCCCCACCGAAGACGATGACCAGGGTGGGCAGGAACAGGGAGATGGCATCGAATCTGCCGCCCAGCCCCAGCCCGACGAGCAGCAGGCACCCGATCACCATCGCCCGCAGCCCGAAGCGAAGCAGCCAGGGCTGACCCTTCTCCACCACCAGGCGGATCACCGCCAGGGCGCCGAGGATGTACGTCACGGTCAGGCCTAGGGAGAGGGTGCCGAACTCCTCGCTGCTGAAGCCGAAGGCCTTCTCGAAATCGAAGGGGCTGGCGGCGTCGTAGAGGGCGATCATGCCGTTGGCGAGGGTGGCGATCAGGGCTGGCAGCAGAAAGCGCTGATCGGCGGAGAGCCGCAGATAGCCGCGACCGATCGTTCCGATCGAGAGACCACGGAGGGGATCCGGAGCTCCCTCCCTCAGGGTTTCCGGGAGCGCGCGGGCCAGGTAGGCCAGGGTGATCAGCCCCAGCACGGCCAGCAGCAGGAAGTCGGCGCGCCAGCTGGTCACCTGGGTGATCAGACCGCCCAGGAAGGGAGCGAACCCCAGCGACACCGCGAAACTGATGCTGGCGAAGGACATCGCCCGGGTGAGGAGGCGATCGCTGAACACATCCCTGAGGGCCGCCCGCGAGACCGAGGTGCCGCAGCCCGCCCCCACCCCCTGAACGACGCGCATGACCAGGAACGGTCCGAATCCCGGCACGACGGCCAGGAGCAGGCTGGCGGCGGTGAACAGCCCCAGGCCGATCAGGGTGATGGGTTTGCGGCCGCGGTCATCGGAGAGAGGGCCCCAGACCAGTTGGGAGGCGCCATAGCCGAGGGCGTAGGCCGTGATCGAGGTCTGGCTGGCCGCCGCGTCCACTCCGAAATCGGTGGCCAGCTGCGGCAGGGAGGGGAGATCGATGAACAGCCCCGCCTGGCCCAGGGCCACCCCCAGGCAGGCATAGAGAATCACCGGCCGGTTCGTCATCGATCCGGCCGGGCCCCAGGAAAGAAGATCCGCCGGGCGTTCGCACACGAGACCTGCTCCCGGGCCGCGGGGGAGAGGGCGAACAGCAGGTCGTGATAGCGGCGCAGAGTCGGCTCCAGCCCCGTGAAGTGTCCGACCAGATCGGAGCCAATCATGAACCGGTCGGCATGGCGTTGCACCAGCGCAATCCACTCGGAGCGCACAAGTCCTCGGGCGCACATTTCATCATCGAAACCCACCCAGGACGCATCCACATGGAGATTGCTATAGGTGGAGAGCATCCTGTCCACCATTTCGTGATAACGGTCATGAAACACGCGCCGGGACAGGCCGCAATGGCCCCAGACCACGATCAGATCGGAATGACGATCAAGCACCTCTTCCAGTTCATGCAGGTAGACATAGTCGTCATGCCGGCCGGCCGAGCTGCTGTTCTGATGCAGAAGGATCGGTAGTTGGTGCTCAGCGCAGAATCTGTACACCGGCAGCATGGCCGGATGATTGGCCCGGGCAGTTTCCTCGAAGGTGAGATTGGTGAGGTCGTCATGACGCAGCAACACTTCACCGATGCCACGCCAAGGGGTGCCGGACCCCATCAACCGCTCGATGTGCCGGATGGCGTGCAGGTCGGTGGGGTTGAAGCCACAGATCAGCGGGGCGAAACGTGACCGCTGCTCCATAGGGAGGCCCTCAAGAGCTTCGGCGACCAGGCGATCGGTGTAGGAGTAGTAATAACAGCGGGCTTCGTCGTCAAGATAATACTGGGGCTCAATCGGATCGAAGGCGTTCCACTTCTTGATCAGCGGCATCCCGAAGATCACGGCGCGCTCCACTCCCGCCTGATCCATCTGATCGAGCAGCGCCGGCAGGCCGTCGGAGTACTGCAGAAAGTCGACCAGGTGGATATGGCTGTCGATCACGGGTTGGTGCACCGGTGCCTGGCCTGGATAAGGCTGCTCAGTTGCGGAAGCCTACCGGCTCGGTACGGCCCCGTTCACAGCGCTCATGCGTCGATCCCAGATGGTCGGTCCGGTCTTCGACGGCCTGCCAGGCCAGCCGGTAGGCCAGGGTCTGGGCCGGGCTCCAGGGCTGGGCGGCGGGCTGGTGCCAGGCAACCTGGCGGGCCAGTTGATCAAAGGTCTCCGGGAGGTCGTCCAGATCGAGAAGATCCAGTGCGGTGGGTAGATCCATGGAGGCCTGAATCATCGATGGCTTGTTCATTGGGCCACTCCCGTCTGACTCCAGTCTGATGATCCGGTGCCGCCGGCAGGGAGGGAGCCAGCGGAATCTTGATTGAGTGAGACGAGCCCATCCGGGCGCTCCCCGAGATGGGGTGATCGCCACCACCCGTGGTGAGGCCCCGGGGGCCGCGGCGGGTCTGTCGCGGGTACTAATCCACCCCCTGATCGCTCCCTCTCCGCCGCAGACTCTCGTAGGCCTGGCAGAAGGGTTCTCCCAGGGCCTGCCGAAGCACCTGATCGCCCGCGAAAGCCTCCAGGGCCTCGTCCAGGCTGGCGGGCAGGGGGCGGGCCGCCTCGCCGCTGGGCGGATCGGTGTCGGTGTTGGTGTCGCTGCGGGGGCCCGGATCGAGATCCCGCTCCAGGCCGTCGAGGCCGGCGGCCAGGACGGCCGCCGGGAGCAGATAGGGATTGGCGGCGCCGTCGGCCAGGCGCAGTTCCAGGCGCTGGTCATCGGGGATGCGCACCATGTGGGTTCGGTTGTTGCCGCCGTAGCTGATCCAGCTCGGTGACCAGGTGGCCCCGGAACTGGTGGTGCGGCCGCCCAGCCGCCGGTAGCTCTCTTCGGTGGGATTGGTGATCGCGCACAGGGCCGGGGCATGCTCCAGCAGGCCCGCCAGAAACCGGTAGGCGAGGGGGGAGAGGCCCAGCTCGCCGCGGGGATCGTGGAACAGGTTGCGGCCCCCTCCGTCCCAGAGGGAGTGGTGCAGGTGGGCGCCGTTGCCGGTGAGGGCGGCGAACGGTTTGGGCCGGAAACTCGCCTGCCAGCCCAGCGGTTCCGCCATCGACTGGACCATCACGCGGAAGAAGGCGTGGCGGTCGGCGGTGACCATCGCGTCGTCGAAGGTCCAGTTGATCTCGAACTGACCGTTGGCGTCTTCGTGATCAGCCTGGTAGGGCCCCCAGCCGAGCTCCTCCATCGCCTCCAGCAGGCCCCCGATCAGCCCGTACTGGCGCATCAGGGCCAGCTGGTCGTAGCAGGGTTTGATCTGGTTGTCGCGGCCATCGGCGATCGCCCCACCGCCCTGCTGCAGCAGGAAGAATTCCGCCTCCACCCCGGTGCGGAAGCCATAGCCCAGCCGGGCGGCCCGCTCCAGCTGCCTTCGCAGCACCCAGCGGGGCGACTGCTCCAGGGGCTGTCCCTCCACCTGCAGGTTGGTGGCCACCCACGCCACCTCCCGCTGCCAGGGAAGCACCGCCAGGCTGGCGGCATCGGGCAGACCCAGCACGTCCGGATCGGCGGGCGTCATCGCCAGCCAGGCGGCGAAGCCCGCGAAGCCGGCCCCATCGCGGGCCACCTGATCCAGGGCGCAGGCGGGCACCAGCTTGGCCCGCTGCACCCCGAACAGATCGGCAAAGGAGAAGAGGATGTGGCGGATGCCGTGGTTGGTGGCGAAGCGGGCCAGATCGGTCATGGGGGTGGCGCGGACGGCAGGGGGATGGGATGGACGGGTCATCGGACCAGGAGTTCGTCCACGGCGGCGCGGATCCAGGCCTGCTCGGCCGGCTCGCCGCGGGGGTTGCCGGCCCGGTGGCCCAGCACCGACTCCAGCACCTCGAAACGGGCGCCGGGGATGAGAGCCGCCTCGGCGGCGCAGTCGTCGGGGGGGAAATAGAGGTCGTGGCGGCCGGCGATCACGGTGGTGCGGGCCGTGATCCGCCCCAGGGCCGCGGCCAGGTCGTTGGGCCCGCTGAGGGCGCCCCGGCCCGTGACGGCCGCGGCCAGATCGTTGGCCAGCCAGGTGTCGAGCATGGCCACCAGATCATGGGGATCCTGGCGGCGGTAGGCGGGCAGCCAGCGGCGCTCCACGGCCTCCTCCACGCTGGCGACGCCGGCGGTGCGGTGGCGGCCTTCCCGGTAGTAGCTCTGGCTGGCGGCCCAGCTGGCGTAGATCAGCGCGAAGGTGCGCAACCCGCGCTCGGGGGGGACCTCGAACCGGCGCCCGTTCCAGGCCGGATCGGCGGTGAGCGCCTGGCGCAGACTGAGCAGGAACAGGCGATTGTGGGGTGTGGTGCGGGCGGTGCCGCAGAGGCAGCACAGCCGCTCCACCCGCTCCGGCGCCAGGGCCCCCCAGTGGTAGGCCTGCTGCGCTCCCATCGACCAGCCGTAGATCAGGGCGATCCGCTCGACGGCGAACACCTCTTCGAGCAGGCGTCGCTGGGCGGCCACGTTGTCGGCGTGGCTGATCACCCAGCCCTCCTCGGCCAGCCCCATCGGGCCGGTGCTGGGGCTGCTGGAGCGGCCGTTGCCGAACTGGCTCACCAGCACCACGCAGCAGCGCTCGGGATCGAGGATCGGTCCCACCACCCAGTCGATGTCCTCCGGCCAGGCGCCGTAGGAGCTGGGGTAGAGCACCAGGTTGGAGCGGGTGGCATTGAGCGCGCCGAACACCCGGTAGGCCAGGCGTGCCCCCGGGAGCTCCCGGCCACAGGCCAGCGGCAGGGTGCCCAGCTCGAAGACGGCATCCCGGCCCCGGATCGCCCCGGCCACGCTCATGCCGGAGGGGCCGGCAGCGCCAGGCTGGACGGATCGGCCAGGAAACCCCGGTGCACCGCCAGGTAGCCGGGCGCGTTGTGCTCCAGGCCCGCCGCGATCCAGCCGTGGGCCGCCGGCAGCGCATGGAACGGGATCGAGGCCGCCAGGTGGTGCTCGGCGTGGAAGGGCATGTTCCACATCAGCCAGCGCAGCGGAGCCAGGGTGTGGGTGGTGCGGGTGTTGCGCAGCACGTTGCTGACGGTGCTGCAGCCGCCATGCTCCGCCAGAAGCACGAAGCGCAGCAGGGGCTGGCCCAGGGCCAGGGGCAGCAGCCAGTGCCAGAGCAGAGCGCCGTTGGCGCCGGGCAGCGACAGCAGGGCCAGGACCCCGTAGAGCGCGAACTGCCGGCGCAACGAGGCGGTGACGGCCGGGGCGGCCTCGGGGGGAATGTAGGGACGAGCGGCGAAATCACCGCGCAGGCCGGCAACGTGGCCCCGCAGCTTGCCGAGCCACCAGGGCAGGCCGCTGAGCTCCAGGAGGTAGGCCCAGCGGCTGGTGGGCGGTGGATCCTCCAGCTCCGGATCCAGGCCCGGCTGGTGGGTGTGGCGGTGGTGCCACTGGTGGTAACGGCGGTAGAAGTCGGCGTTGTAGAAGCTCAGCACGCCGGCCCACCAGGCCACCGCGTCGTTGACGGGGCGGCTGGAGAAGGCGGTGCGGTGCCCGCATTCGTGCATGGCGCAGAAGGCGAAGGCGAGGCCCCAGCCGCAGAGCAGCAGGGCCGGCAGCCGCACAAGCAGGCTGAGCCGCTCATCGCCCCAGGCCCAGCCCGTGGCCAGGATCAGGGCGGCATGGCCGAGCGTCTGCCGCCAGCCCGCCCGATCGCAACGGGCATTGAGCCGGCGCAGGGGGTCGGAGGGGATCAGGGCGCCGTTGGCGTTGGGTGCATCCACCGCCGGAGGGTCCACAGCCGTCATGAGCCGAGCCATGCGGTGCATTCCAGCTGTTCCGGGCTGCCGTCGCGAGGGCGGAGCCGGCGCAGGATCCGCTCGGCCAGATGGTCGGCGTCGCGGCCGACGCCGCAGAAGCGGCCCGATCCCCAGGTGTGCAGCCAGGGCAGACCGATGAAGTACAGCCCGGCCGCCTGGGTCACGCCCCGCTGGTGCACCGGTTCGCCGCCGCCATCGAACACCGGCACCTCCACCCAGCTGAAATCGGAGCGGTAGCCCGTGCACCAGATCACGGCCGCCAGCGGCTCCTGCAGCAGATCCAGGCGGCTGCCGGCTGGGTCCGGCGCCGGGCGCCAGCAGGGCTCGTAGGGCGGTTCGGCCGGCGCCTCCAGGCCGTTGGCCCCGATGTGGGCGTCGATGCCGGCGCGGATGCGGTGGTAGACGGCATCGGCGCGATCGAGGTTGGTGGCCAGGTTGGCGTCGAAGCTCAGGCCCGTGGCGGTGATCCCCTCCAGGCGGCCGTGCAGGACCATGCCCTCGCTGGCCCGCTGGCGCAGGTCGATCTCCCGGCCGCCGTCGCGGCCCGTGAGGTAGTGGTTGGTCTTGTGGCGAACAGCGCGGGGATCGTCGTGGGCCTCGATCGGGGTGTCGTAGACCCCCATCCGCTCCAGCCACTCCACCACGTCGCGGCCGCGGTAGCGGCGGGGTGAGCGCGGCGCCGAACCCACGCTCAGATGCACGTGGCGGCCGGCCAGGAAGAGGTCCTCGGCGATCTGGCAGCCCGACTGGCCGCTGCCGACCACCAGGACCGGCCCCACCGGCAGCTGATCGGGGCGGCGGTAGTCGCGCGCATCAAGCTGCAGCACGCTGGCGGGCAGCCGCTCGGCCAGCGGGTGCCGGCGCGGACGGTGGTAGGCGCCGGTGGCGATCACCACCTGCCCGGCCTCCAGCACGCCGCCGCTGGTGAGCAGCCGGTAGCCGCTGCCGCTGCACTGCAGCCGCTCCACACTCACCCCTTCCCGCACATCGACCGCGCTGCGCTCGGCGAAGCGGCGCAGGTAGGCCACGATCGCTTCACGGCCCATGAAGCCGTCGGGGTCGTCCCCGTCGTAGGGGAAGCCGGGCAGGCGGCACTGCCAGTTGGGGGTGACCAGGCAGAAGGAATCCCAGCGCTGCTGCTCCCAGGCGTGGCCCAGCCGGTGCCGTTCCAGCACCAGGGCGTCGAGGCCCCGCTGCCGCAGACAGGTGGCCACCGCCAGCCCCGCCTGGCCGCCGCCGATCACCACCACCGGCGCGGTGGCTGCAGCGGCGGACGACGGGACGGAGGACCCCACGGGCAGGCGGCGAAGGGGCGGGGCGGCGGCAGGCTCCACGGCCAGCGGGATTCATCGTGGGCCGTGGAGCAGGGCGCCAGCGGTAGCAAGCAAGACCAAACCCTGCTGAGGGGCCAGTCGCCCCGGTTTAGTGGTGGCTGATACACAAGTTCATACTGGCCTGGTGCATGGTCGAGCCCTGGTTTCCCCTACGACTTGCTGACTCATGCCCGAGGTCACCCACCCCGCCCATCAAACCGGGGATTTCCTCGTCGACTACGAGGAGAAAGTGTTCCCGGACGTGAAGGCCGAGCCGGGCGAGAAGGCGCTCGTGACCTTCCACACCGTGGCCTTCGAGGGTTCCATCGGCCTGGTGAACCTGCTCCAGGCCAGCCGCCTGATCAACAAGGGCTTCGAGACCTCGATCCTGCTCTACGGCCCCGGCGTCACCCTCGGATTGCAGCGGGGCTTCCCGAAACTGGGGGATGCCGCCTTCGACGGCCACCTGAATTTCGGCGCCCGCATCCAGAAGTTCATGGACCAGGGTGGCAAGGTGTACGCCTGCCGCTTCGCCCTGCAGGCCCTCTACGGCCACGGCGAAGGCGCCCTGATCCCGGGCATCACGCCGGTGAACCCTCTCGATGTGCTCGACATCGTGCTGCTGCACCGCAAGGAGGGCGCCTTCATCCTCGACACCTGGACGCTCTGATGATGCACGGCCCGATCATCGTGGCCGCCGCCCAGATCCGTCCGGTGCTTTACAGCCTGGACGGGTCGGTGGAGCGCGTGCTGGCGGCGATGGCCGAGGCGGCCGGCCAGGGGGTGCAGCTGATCGTGTTCCCCGAAACCTTCCTGCCCTACTACCCCTACTTCTCCTTCGTGGAGCCTCCGGCCCTGATGGGCCGCTCGCACCTGTTGCTCTATGAGCAGGCGGTGACGGTGCCGGGCCCGGCCCTCGCCCGCATCGCCGCCGCCGCCCGCGAGCACGGCCTGCACGTGCTGCTGGGCATCAACGAACGGGATGGCGGCAGCCTCTACAACGCCCAGCTGCTGATCGACTCCAGCGGCGAGCTGGTGCTCAAGCGCCGCAAGATCACCCCCACGTATCACGAGCGGATGGTGTGGGGCCAGGGCGATGGCGCCGGTCTCACGGTGGTGCCCACGACCCTGGGCCGGATCGGCGCCCTGGCCTGCTGGGAGCACTACAACCCCCTGGCCCGCTTCAGCCTGATGACCCAGGGCGAGGAGATCCACTGCGCCCAGTTTCCCGGCTCCCTGGTGGGCCCGATCTTCAGCGAGCAGACGGCCGTCACCCTGCGCCACCACGCCCTGGAGGCGGGCTGCTTCGTGATCAGTTCCACGGCCTGGCTCGATCCCGCCGATGGGGAGCGGATCACCCCCGACCCGGCGCTGCAGAAGGCCTGCCAGGGGGGCTGCCACACCGCCGTGATCAGCCCCGAGGGCCGCTACCTGGCCGGCCCGCTGCCGGAGGGCGAAGGCCTGGCGATCGCCGAACTCGACCCGGCCCTGATCACCAAACGCAAACGGATGATGGACAGCGTGGGCCACTACAGCCGCCCGGATCTGCTCGGACTGCGCCTCGATCGCACAACGGCCCGCCAGGTGGAGGAGAGCGGTGGTGCCGTGGCGTTCTCGGTCAGCGCCAGTGCGGCCAGCCCTGCGGAGCCGACGATCGGCGCCCTGGCGGAGCCCGTGCCCCATGGCTGATCCCACGGATGTCGCCGCGCTGGCCCGGCTGGTCACCGACCTGCAGGTGCGGGGGGTGGTGGAACCGGCAGTAGCCGGTAACCCCGGCCGCCGCGGCGGCGCCGGCCCCTCCGACCACCGAGCGCTCACGCTCGATGGCACCACGGTGATGGTGCCCGTGTACAGCAGCGCCGCCCAGCGATCCCCTTACCGGCTCGATCAAGCCGGCGGCGGGCTCCAGATCCAGCAGCGCTCCGGCTCCGGCAAGCCGCTGGCGAGCGGCGTGGAAACGCCGCCCGAGCCGCGCATCTATGGCCTGCACACCGCCGATGGCACCCCCTACCGCTCGATCGCCCTGCTGCACAGCCGCGACGTGCTCGCCACCACGCTGCTGCAGACCTGCATCCGCTTCCGCGACCGCAGCCAGTCGTGCCAGTTCTGCGCCATCGAGCAATCCCTCGAGGACGGCCGCACCCTGGCGCGCAAGACGCCTGCCCAGGTGGCGGAGGTGGCTGAGGCCGCAGTGCGGCTCGATGGGGTGCGTCAGCTGGTGATGACCACCGGCACCCCCAACAGCGACGATCGCGGCGCCCGCCTGTTGGCCGAGACGGCCGCGGCGGTGAAGGCCCGGGTGACCCTGCCGATCCAGGCCCAGTGCGAACCGCCGGAAGATCCGATCTGGTTCCAGCGGATGAAGGAGGCCGGCGTCGACAGCCTCGGCATGCACCTGGAGGTGGTGGAGCCCGAGGTGCGGCGCCGCATCCTGCCGGGCAAGGCGGAGCTCAGCCTGGAGCGGTACTTCGAGGCCTTCGACCAGGCGGTGGCGGTGTTCGGCCGCGGCGAAGTGTCCACTTACCTGCTGGCGGGCCTGGGCGACAGCGCCGCCGCGATCGTGGCCTGCTGCGAGCGGCTGATCGCGGCGGGCGTGTATCCCTTCGTGGTGCCGTTCGTGCCGATCAGCGGCACGCCGCTGGAGCACCATCCGGCTCCCGACTCCAGCTTCATGGTGGAGATCTACACGGCGGTGAGCCAGTTGCTGGCCGCGTCGGATCTGCGCGCGGCGGCGATGTCGGCGGGCTGTGCCAAGTGCGGCGCCTGCTCGGCCCTGTCGCTGTTCGAGGCGGCGGCCACCGCTTCGCCTGCGGCGAACGGCTGATGTTCTTCATCGATCCCTCCAGCCACGACATCGGCCGCAGCCCCAGCTCGGCGCCGGCCGCCTTCACCCCCTCGGTGCGCTGGGGGCTCGGCATCGACGCCGAGGACTTCCGCCTCTCACCCGCGACCTGCTCCAAGCGCTTCTCCTTCCATCTGCTGCATCCGGGCACGCCGCTGCTGGCCGGCTACTGGGACCTGCGCCGCCGCATCTTCTGCCAGGAGCAGCACCTGTTCGAGACCTGCGACCGCGATGAGCACGACGCCGCGGCCACAGCGATCGCGGCGATCGCCCATGGGGCCAACCGGGCGGGCGACAGCCAGGGCGGCGGCGGGCCGGTGGTGGGGGTGGTGCGGATCCTGGAGCCGCAACCGCGTTTTTGGTATGGCGGCCGGCTCGGCGTGGATGCCGCCTTCCGCCGCCACAACCAGATCGGCAAGGGGCTGATCTGGAAGGCGGTCACCACCGCCAACGGCTGGGGCTGCGACCGCTTCCTGGCCACGGTTCAGGAACAGAACGTGCGCTTCTTCCAGCGGCTGCACTGGTGCTCGGTGAACACCCTGGAGATCAAGGGGCTGCCCCACCACCTGATGGAGGCCGACCTCCGGTACTACGCCCCGTCGCGGGAGCGCCGGCCGGTGGCATGAGCGCCAGCGACCTGGCGCCGCTGGCGGCACGGTTGCGCCGGCTGGGTGGCCTGCAGGGCAAAGCCGCCATCCAGCGACCCGCCGCCCACTTCCCCCACCAGCCCTTCGCGGCCCTCGGTCCGGCCGCCGCGCTCGGGGATGACGCCGCCCTGCTGCCGGCCTGCCGCGGTCAGCTGCTGCTCGCCAGCGAGGGGATGGATCCGGCTCTGATGGAGCGCGATCCCTGGTTTGCGGGCTGGTGCGGGGTGCTGGTGAACCTCAGCGACATCGCTGCCATGGGCGGCCGGCCCCTGGCCCTGGTGAACAGCCTCTGGTGCCGCGATGCCGATCGGGCCGAACCGGTGTTGGCGGGCCTCCAGGCGGCGGCGGCCCGCTTCGGAGTGCCGGTGGTGGGGGGCCACACCAACCTCAGCAGCCCCTACGACGCGTTGGCGGTGGCGGTGCTGGGCACGGCCAGCGGCTCGGTGCTCTCGGCCCGCTTCGCCCGCCCCGGCGACCACTGTGTCCTGTTGGCGAACCGTGCGGGGCGCCTGCGCCATCCCCACCCCTTCTGGGATGCCGCCACCGAGGCCCCGCCCCTGCGGCTGCGCCGGCACCTGGCCCTGATGGCCCAGCTGGCGGAAACCGGCGTCGTCCATGCCGCCAAGGACATCAGCATGGGCGGCCTGGTGGGCACCGCCGTGATGTTCTGCGAGAGCGCCGGCTGTGGTCTGGTGCTCGATCTGGAGACCATCACCCCACCGGCGGGGGTGACGCAGGAGGCCTGGCTGGGCTGCTTCCCGAGCTTTGGCTTCCTGCTGGCGGTGGCTTCGGGGCGGGTCGAGGCCTTGATGGCGGCCATCGCAGCGGTGGAGGCCGAAACCGGCCCGGCGTTGCTCGGCCAGACGATCGGACGGTTCACGGACGACCCCGGCCTGCGCCTGCGCGCCGCTGGGCACGAGGAAACGCTGTGGAGCGGCCGCGAGGCCCTCACCGGCTTCGGCCCGGCGCCATCCGGCTAGGCGCCGATAGGCCCGCCCCTGACGGGAGCGGCCGCCCGTTTCCACCCCCTTCCAGCCCCCTCACTCCATGCCCGAAGTCGTGCTGCAGCTCGAATGGCCCGACGGCCGCCAGACCAGCCTGTATTCGCCGTCCACAGTGATCCTGCAGCATCTGCAGCCCGGCGATTGCCTGAGCGTGGCCGACCTTCAGCAGCGTGCCGAGCGGGCTCTGGCCGAAGCCTCTGAGCGGGTGCGGGCCCGCTATGGCTTCGCCTGCACCCGCACCGATGAGGAGCGCAGCACGCTGCGCCACACCGCCACGGCCTATGCCGCGGATCAGTTGGTGTGCATCCGTGCTGCCTGAGGACGTCCCTTCTGGTGGTGACAGCCTGGAGCTCTTCATAAAAAGAAGCCGTGTGAAAATGTCTTGATCCTAGGTATTGGTGAGGCGGCTTTTCGCTAGTGCATTTATGGAACTGGATCTGGTCATCAACTCAGGCCATCAGAATAGATCTATCCGCTGTTTCCTGCCAGGGTTCATCGACTTGTGCCCTGCCTCAATCCTCAAAATCGTCCGTCCACAGCAAGACATTATCCTTAGGAGGCCATGACTACCGCGAAGCTTCCACTTGGCTTATCATGGCCTCCATCACAGCTCCATTAATCCAGCCTCCCTGGAAAAATACTTATGAGGCTTTCGGATCTCTGGGCTAAATCGCCACCGGCTCTCTCTGAGTCATCGGTTGCGGGCTACCCCTTATTACCCCATCTTCTCGATGTCGCCTCGGTGGCTGAGGCGCTGTTGTCTGTCGTCCCCTGCCCAGTCCCGTTGCCCTGCTCGATGGCGTGGGTTTGTGCGCTTGTCGGCCTTCACGATTTCGGGAAAGCCAGCCCTGGCTTTCAGCGCAAGCTGGGCCGCACGCATGTGGGCAGCTATGCCCTGGAGACCAATCAGACAGACGCTCAACAGCGGCATGACATCAATACCGTTCTCCTGCTGACGTCTGTCCTGAAGGGTCGGGGCTTGCAGAATCGTTATGCTCGCACACTCGCCAACGCCGTTGGGGCTCACCACGGCCATCCGTTCGGGGATGCCGAGATCACCAAAGCCAGGTGGCTGATCTCACCCACCTGGGCCGAGGCCCATCAGGCCTTGTGGGAAGGGGTCCTGGAAGGGACAGGGGCCGAGGGGGTGCCGTCACTGCCGACGGAAGCCGCCCAGTGTTCCGCTTTCCTCCAGTGGTTGATGGGCCTCACCACCACGGCTGACTGGCTTGGCTCCCGTGATGCTGTCTGTCGCCTGAAGAGGCTTTCCGAATGGAACGGCGACCCGCGCCAGTGGTTCGAGTCCGCAAGGCCCCATGCCGCTGCGGCCCTTGTCGCTGCTGGCCTCCAGCCTGCCGGCAGCCCGGTGCCGATGAGCGGGGCTGCGGCCGTGCAGATGGCCCTCGGCCCCGGCCTGGAGCCTCGCCCTCTGCAGCAGGAGATGGCAGCGTTGCTGGATGGTCTGCCTGAGGAGCCCTGCCTGATCGTGATCGAAGCGCCAATGGGCGAGGGCAAAACGGAAGCGGGGTTGAGTTGTTCGTTCGGCTCGCGGGGGGTTTACCTGGCGATGCCGACCCAGGCCACCAGCAATGCACTGTTCACGCGTCTGGCGGGCTTCCTTGATCGGCAGAAAGGCCCTGGGGCCAGCAAGCTGGTGGCGCTGGCCCATGGCTCCGGGGGGCCTGAGGCGGCCGATCTTCGGCTCCGGGACATCGGCCTGGGGACCGCTGACAGCCAGGTGAGGGCGGGCTGGTGGTTCCGTGGTTCAAAACGCTCCCTCCTCTGCTCCGATGGCATCGGCACCGTGGATCAGGGCCTGATCGGGGTGCTGAGCACACGCCATGGATTCCTGCGCCTCTATGGCCTGAGCGGCCGCACGGTGATCTTCGATGAGGTTCACGCCTACGACACCTACACCGGTGGCCTGATTGAACGGTTGATCGCCTGGCTGCAGGTTCTGGGTTGTCGTGTGGTGGTGATGTCGGCCACCTTGCCTGCCTCAAAGCGTGAGGAACTCCTGAGGGCCTGGAGTGGCTCGGCGACCCTCCTGCCCCAGGGAACCAGCTACCCCCGCCTGAGCTGGGCGCTGCCGAATTCGGTTCATCGGGTCTCCTTCGCCCCCAGCCGCCGGCAACGCGTTGAGCTGCGTTCGATCCCCTCCGAGGCCGCTGCCATCGCCGGCCAGGCCGCGGCCTGGGCCCGTGCAGGGGTGCGCGTGTTGGTGGTGGTGAACAAGGTGGCCCGTGCCCAATCCCTCTATGGCCAACTGGAGGATGTGCCCCGCACGCTCTTCCATGCCCGCTTCCCCATGGACCAGCGGCTGGTGATCGAACAGCAGGTGCTGAATCTGTTTGGCACAAAGGGTTCAGCAATCGGCGGCCATGTGCTTGTGGCGACCCAGGTGGCGGAACAAAGCCTGGACATCGACTTCGACGTGCTGATCACAGATCCAGCACCTGTGGACCTCGTGCTGCAACGGGAGGGCCGGATTCATCGCCACAAACGCGACGACCGGCCCGCGGGCTTCAACGAACCGCTGGTTTTCATCGCCGATCTCGATGAAGCGCTGCCCCCTGAGGGCCTCACGAGCTTTGTCTACGACCGCTGGGATGTGCTGCGTTCCTTCTCCTGGCTGCAGGCCAACCGGGTGTTGCAGCTCCCCGAAGACATCGATCGTCCGATCCAGGAGGTCTATGGCTCCTGGAAGCCGACAGGCAGGCCGGAACTCCTGCAGGCCCTGGCGCAAGCCCGGCAGGCTCATGAAACCGATCAGCAGACCATGAAGGATCAGGCCATACGGGCCCGGTTGGCGTTGCCGGAGGAGTGGCGCATCAACCCGAACGGCACCGATTTCGATGACGATGATGACGCCGAATCCGGCGTGCTTCGGTTCGGCACACGGCTTGGTTCAGACAGCCAGACCGTGGTGCCGATCAAGCCAGACGATCTGGCGGACCTGAAGAACCGGGCGCCAGCGCTGGCCCGGACGTGGATGCGGGTCAGCCATCGGGGCCTGGTTCAGGCTGTCAGAGCAGCTCCACGGCCGGAAGGCTGGGGGAACCTGCCTGGGCTGGCCGCTCATCGCCCCCTGCTCCTTGACGGATCCGGCCGGGTACTGAATGGGTCTGTTGAGGCCAGGCTGGATATCGACCTGGGATTGGTGGTTGGCAATCTGGAGTGAGCGTTCTACTGGTAGACATTGGTGACTCCCCACTCACGTGGGGATGGCCCGCACGCGCTGCTGTTGACCCAACGGCCGCAGGACCCTTTCCCTGCCGACGCGGGGATGCGCCTCTCCGGGCATCAGGCAGTCAGGCCTGGCGCCCTCCAGGCCCTTGGCCTCCTCCACCCGAGAGCCAAGATCTGATCCGTAAAGCTCTGGACGCAAAGCATGCACTGCTGTTGATTTCTTGTTTCGTTTGGGATACGTTGAAGGGGTGGACAACCTCCCTGCAGTTCGGGCCACGCGGATCGGCGCACAAAAAAGCCCTGAGTGAGTTCGTACCTCACCCAAGGCTCGGCCCGAAGGCCAATCGTTTGACAACACAATCATGAACCCAAAACCCAGCTCTGTCGACGGCAATCCCGTCACTTGTCATGCTGACCACTGCCTTCTGGAGGAAGGCAGTCTGGCTCCGCTCGAAGCAGTGCTTGATTCAGCCCATCCTCCTGTCGATAGCCTCCATCAGTGGATGTCACTCTGGGAGCGCTCTCCCCACTCGCACGATCAAGAGGAATGTTGACCAAGAATCGCCGAGATTGATCTACAGCTGCACGCCAATGGTCGACTTGGTATGGGGGTACCTTTCATCACGCCAATTCTCCAAGATCATGTTCAAAAACTGACAGAGTCCCACTCTTGTGGCCTTAGTTTCGATGGGGACTCTGACCTGTTTGGATGGCCTCCTCGCCAAGGGAGTAAAGCCTCCCGAACGCAGGTCAAATGAAAACACAGATCTCCGAGTGCACGCCGAACACTCCAATGGCAATCTCTGTTGGAACAAGTCTCCTCAGACAAGGGAAGGCCCAAGCCCTTCGTGGTTATTCGCACGAAGGGCTCGACGAATTTTCGCCATTGCGTCCACACTTCGAACAACGCTTTCCTGATCTTGAGACATGCCCTTCTCTCTACTCACGGAACCCTGGATTCCCCTGATCTCCACAGATGGCGATCGGCAGGAGGCTTCCCTCTGCGAAGCCCTGCTGGAACCGCACCGCTGGCGGGCGATCGACAGCGTCAACCCGCTCGAGATCTTCGGCCTCTACAGGCTCCTGCTGGCCATTAGCCATCGCGCCATCGGGCCGGATTCTGATGCACGAATTGAACTGATCGATCAATGGCCACGCGGGAAATTGGAGGCCTATCTCGATCAGTGGCGGGATCACTTCGATCTGCTTCATCCCAAAACGCCCTTCCTTCAGGTTCCGGCCCTGGCGGAAGCGAACCTCACCCCCGCCCCGTGGACCCGCCTGGCGATGGAGCGCTCCTCAGGCGCCGCTCGGCTGATCTGGGATCACAGCATCGATGCGGCTCCAGGCCCCCTCAGCCTCCGCGAAGCAGCCCGGCTGCTCGTGGCCCATCTTCAATTCACTCCAGGAGGGCTGGTCAAGGCCTTGAGAATCTCAGCTGTTCGCGGACCGGCCAGCGGCCTCCTGCTCATGCAGCCAGTTGGTGAAACCCTTCAGGAGGCCTTGGCGCTCTCGATCGTGCCGCAGTCAGGTGAGCTCTACGCGGCAGATCTGCCCGCTTGGGAGAGGCCATCGCTGACCCTCGACGAGCTGCGGGAGCCCGGAAAACTTGTGCTTCAAGGGCCCGCTCACCGATACACCCTCCTGAGCCGAGCCCTGCTGCTCCAGCCCGAGGGTGATCAGCTCACCCATCTCCTGTATGCCGAAGGGCTGGCCGCCACGGATGCCAATAGCCCATCCGCCGACCCGATGGCCTCGATGGTGAAGGGAAAGAAAGGGTCAATGCCTCTGTTGCTTTCAGAGCACAAGGCCCTCTGGAGAGACTTCCAGGCCCTGGTGGGCAGCCATGGGAGCGCTCCAGCCGCCACTTTGTCCCATGCCAGTGCTGTTCGAGAAGAGCTTGACGACCACCGGCCAATCGAACTCCTCGCTGGAGGGTTGTTGCCTGATCAGGCCAGAATTGTTCTCTGGCGCCTGGAGGAACGCAGGATTTCTCCTGATCTTCTGCATAAGAAGAACCTGATTCATGCCGTCGACAAGGCGCTCGAGCTGGCTGAGAAGGCAGGTTCTGCTTTGGGTAAAGCCCTCTATGCGCTCTACACCGAGTGGCTTCAATGCGGAGGCGAAAGCAGGCCTGATCCCCAGAAGGTCCGCAGCCTGGGCGAATCCATTCAGGCCACGGCCTGCTTCTGGAGTGAGCTGGAGCCCGCTTTCTGGGTACTTGTGGATGATCTGGGCCATTCCGGTGACACAGATCAGACACTGGACCAATGGCGCAACACCTTAAGAAAGGCGGTTGAGTCTGCCCAGCTCCGGGCCACGAACGCCTTGGGCCTTGATGCCAAGGCCCTCAGGGCTGTCAGCCACACCAGCCATCATTTCGGAAGGGTGGTGGCCGGCATTTCAACATGACCATGAATGAGATTCTCTCTACCCTTTACCCACTTTCCTTCCGCCTCTGATGCATCCCAAAGATCTGTTTGACACCCTGCTCATCAGGGCCCAGGGCGATACGGCTGTCCTGGCGACCTTGCGCCGATCGGCATCCTATGAACCTGGCCTCTATCCTCCCGCCTTCCCTTATGTCGAATATTTGGTGGCAGGGCAGAGCGAAAACCGCCGTTCCATCGCCTATCTCGTTGTGGCCTGCTGGGCCCTCGCCACACGTCCCCGGCGTGATCAGACATTGCAAGCGCCTCTGGAGGGGCTGCGGCTCCCCCTGGCCCTCAAGGCTCTGCAGGCTCAGAACGCCACGGCCAGCAAGAGCCTCGAAGCCCGTTTCACCGCCCTGCTTGATGCGGACCTCGACGAACTGCCCTGGCGCCTGCGCCATCTCACCACGCAGCTGGCTGCTGCCGGTGTTGCCGTGGACTGGCCATCGCTCCTGAACGATCTCTGGCACTGGGGCAGTGAAGGGCGAAGCGTTCAGATCCGTTGGGCCCGTGACTTCTGGTCCATGCCTCCAGGCCAGGCCAAGGCAAAGGGAATGTCCAGCGCCAAGGCCTGAAACAGTTCAGTGCATTCTCACCCCATTCGCCAGCACCATCCATGACTGCGTTCATTGAGCTCCACATCATTCAGAACTTTGCGCCCTCTTGTCTGAACCGGGATGATACGGGTGCACCCAAAGATGCCATGTTTGGAGGGTATCGGCGCGGCCGGATCTCCAGCCAGTGCCTCAAGCGTGCCACACGCCTTGCCTTCTCGAATTCAGGCCTCCTGAGCAGGGAGGAGCTGGGAATCCGCACCCGCAACATTGTTTCGATTCTGGCAGAAAAGTTGGCCGAAGGAGGGATTGCAGAGCCGCAGAAGGCGATTGAGCATGCCCTGGCCATGGCCGAGCTCAAGGTGAAAAGCAGGCAGGAGAAAGCTTCACTTGTGGAGCTGAGCGGTGAGCCCATGAAGCAGAAGATCTCTCAAACCGAATACCTTCTGTTTCTCAGCCAAAACTGTGTCGATCAGCTTGCAGGCGTCATTTTCTCGCACTTCGAATCATTGCAGGCCGGGAAGAGCGGCCGGGAGGTGAAAAAGGCTATCGATGACTGCATCGGTTCGGCCTCCGCCGTTGATGTTGCTCTGTTCGGTCGCATGCTCGCTGATCGGAAAGACCTGAACGTGAATGCGGCCGCCCAGGTGGCCCACGCCATCTCCACCCATCGGGTGGACCGGGAATCCGACTTTTTCACAGCTGTGGATGACTGGACACAGGAGGATGAAGCAGACGCGGGCATGCTCGGATCCGTGGAGTTCAATTCCTCCTGCCAGTATCGCTATGCGGTTGTCAATCAGCGGCAGCTGGCTCAAAATCTTGGTGGCGATGAACGGCTGGCGAAGCGAGGTTTGCTGGCTTTCCTGCGAGCCTCGATCATGGCCATTCCCTCCGGTCGCCAAAACACCTTTGCTGCTCACAATTTGCCTGCCTTCATTGGCATTGCGGTCCACAATGCACAGCCGGTCAGCCTCGCCAATGCGTTCGAGCAGCCGGTGTGGGTGGGTGAGAACAAGCTGGGCCTCACGGCCGCTTCCGTTTCACGCCTCCATAGCCACGCTGGCAGCTTGAGCCAGGCCTTCGGCCTTGATCTGCAGCTCAATGTTCTGGACCTCACCGGTGCATGGGAGGGTCAGCGGGTCTTGTCGATTGATGCTCTGCTGGCTGAGGTTGAAGCCAAGCTGGAGGTGGCGGCATGAGCGCAACACTGCTGATCCCGTTGGTCGGCCCGCTGCAGTCCTGGGGGCTTGACTCGCGTTTCGGTTTGCGGCAGACCGCGTCGGAGCCCAGCAAGAGCGGGGTGATCGGCCTGTGCTGTGCTGCACTGGGCCGTGATCGCCATGAGCCCATCGACGATCTGGCGGTGCTGACCTTCGGTGTCCGGGTGGATCGTGAGGGCCGCTCCACCCGCGACTTTCACACGGCCCTGGAGGTCGCTGGGGCCAGCGGTACGGAGCTGCGCACGGTTGTTTCGAACCGCTGGTATCTGGCTCATGCAGAGTTCCTGGCTGGGCTGGAAGGCCCTGCGGACCTGCTGCGCACCATCCACAGGGCTCTGCAGCATCCGCACTGGCCCCTGATCCTGGGACGCCGGAGCTGCCCTCCGACCCTCCCCCCCGGAAGTGGGGACGTGCTGGAGCTCCCCCTGGAGGAGGCCCTGCTACGGGCAGCTCCGCTCAACGCTGAGGTGGAGCGTTATCGGCTTGTTCTGGAAGATCCTGCGGGATCCCAGAGCCGACCCGATCAACCCGTGGCGCCGTTCTCCGAACGGCGATTCGGCAACCGCCGGGTGCGAATTCTGACCGCCTCTGTGGCTACGCCCTGCCAAGGAGTGATCCCATGACGTTGCTGCTGAGTCAGCTCAGGCTGAATCCCGGCCTGCGTGACGTGCGCCGGGATCTAGGCAATCCCTATGACATGCACCGCACCCTGGCGCGAGCCTTCGCCGAGGGCCCTCAGACCGAGGTGCGACCCTTCCTGTGGCGCCTGGAGCCCGGCCGTGAGGCGAATCCGGCGGAGGTGCTGGTCCAGTCGCCAAGCGAACCGGACTGGAGCCGGTTGCCTCAGACCTATCTCCTCCAGCAGGAGCAGCGTTCCTGGAGCCCTGAGTTGGTTCTTCAGGAAGGCCGACGGCTGCGCTTCCGGCTTCGGGCGAATCCCACCGTGCACCGGGTGCCCAGCGCTTCCGAGGAGAAGGAATCCTCAGATCACTCTGGCCGGCACAGGCGCAAGCGCCTGGGGCTCTGGAAGGAGGAGGAGCAACTCGATTGGCTGCATCGCCAGGCGGTGAAGCTCGGGCTGTCTTCCGTTGAGGTGGCCCTGAGCCACTCCGAACGGCTCCGTTGCAGGCGAGCAGGTGGTCTCCTCACCGTTGCAGCCGCCCTCTTCGAGGGACAGGCGATCATCACCGACCCCGGCGCACTCGCTGTAGGGATCCGGAGTGGGGTCGGCCATGCGCGGATGCTGGGGCTGGGCCTGGTCTCGGTGGCACCGCTGCGCTGCTGATGGCCAACCCGAATCTGCGGGCCTTGGCCCGCTTCACCGACAGCCTCAGCCACATCTATCTGGAACATGCCGTGATCGAGCGGGAAGACCACTCGATTGCCGCATTCACTCCCGAAGGTCGGATCACTCTCCCAGCGGCCAATCTGAGCTGTGTGATCCTGGGGCCTGGCACCCGAATCACGCATGCCGCCATCAAAGTGTTGGCGGACAGCGGCAGCGTGGTGGCCTGGACAGGTGGCGATGGGCTCCAGTTCTACGCCTGTGGTCAGGCCAAGACGCGCCTGAGCCGTGGAATCGAACTCCAGGCCCTTCATTGGGCTGATCCTGCTCGCCACCTGGCGGTTGTTCGCCGGATGTACGAGGCTCGTTTCCCCGATCCCCTGGCTCCTGGTCTCACCCTTCAGCAGATCAGAGGGAAGGAGGGAGTGCGCATCCGCGATACCTATCAACGGCTTTCCAGGGAATTCGGCGTCTGCTGGAATGGTCGTCGCTATGAGCGTGCGAGTTGGGCAGAAGCCGATCCCGTCAACAAAGCGCTTTCGGCGGCCAATGCAGCGTTATACGCCATTGTGCTGGCCGGCCTTCATGCCCTGGGATATAGCCCCTCCCTGGGATTCATCCATACGGGAAAGCAGTTGTCCTTCGTTTATGATGTGGCTGATCTGGTTAAAACTGAAACCAGTTTTCCTGCAGCGTTCGAAGCCGCCAGTGGCGGGGCCGAGAAGGTGGAATCCAGAGCCAGGGGGATCCTGCGGGATCGTTGCTGCCATGGGCGAATCCAGGATCGCCTGACGCGGCTCATTCCGGGCTTGTTTGAGGCGCTGCCCGACGATGACGTCACGGCTACGTCTGAATCGGTAGCCCAGATCTGGGACCCAGCCGGAAATCTTCGTGGGGGTGTTCAATATGCTCGTGATGATTCTTGAATCAGTTCCCACAGTTCTTCGCGGCGAGTTGAGCCGTTGGATCACACCTATCGGCCAGGGCGTTTACGTGGGGCGTGTATCGGCGTTGATCCGCGATGAACTCTGGGCCCTGGCGGTGAGCAAGGCGCGTTCAGGCCGGGTGATCCAGATCTGGAGCCGACGTGGTGAGCCCGGCTACGACCTACGGGTCCATGGGATGGAACCATCGACCCTGATGGACCTTGAAGGCATCCCGATGATTGCGGTCAAGGATGCCGCCTGGAGGCAAGCCTGCGAGCGATTTCGGCTCCCTACTGCCAGCTTCTCCCCTGACAAGCACTCTGGAGACTTACCGGGTTCAGACGGGGCAGAAACCCAGTAGTTTCCAAGTGTTCTCCCCGCACACGCGGGGATGGCCCGACACCCGGTCTGTTCCCCACACGTTACACCATCGTTCTCCCCGCACACGCGGGGATGGCCCTTCGGCTCCGGAGGATGGGGCCACGCTCTACAGGTTCTCCCCGCACACGCGGGGATGGCCCGGAAGTTGCTGCAACTCTTGAACGTAGGATTAGTGTTCTCCCCGCACACGCGGGGATGGCCCGAGGCCACCAGCTTCTTCAGCTTCCAGGGCAGCAGTTCTCCCCGCACACGCGGGGATGGCCCGCGCTCCCGGCCAGCCTCGCCCAGTTCGAGGCATGTTCTCCCCGCACACGCGGGGATGGCCCGACCGACAGCGAGGGCAGGCCCATGAACGACAGGGGTTCTCCCCGCACACGCGGGGATGGCCCGATCCACGAAGCGGAGAAATCCGAACTTGCCTATGGTTCTCCCCGCACACGCGGGGATGGCCCGAACGGCGGCGCCCAGCTGGACATCAGCAAGAACGTTCTCCCCGCACACGCGGGGATGGCCCGTCGAACCGCTGTCCGACCCTGCTGGTCGCCTGCAGTTCTCCCCGCACACGCGGGGATGGCCCGAGCCTGCGGATCACGCCTGACGCCCAGGCCCTGGGTTCTCCCCGCACACGCGGGGATGGCCCGATCAGCACCACGCAGAACGCCGCCGGGACCGACGTTCTCCCCGCACACGCGGGGATGGCCCGAGATTCTGCGGCTCTTACTTCATCTAGATTTAGGTTCTCCCCGCACACGCGGGGATGGCCCGGGAGTTACTGCAGATGAAGCAATTAAGAAAATTCGTTCTCCCCGCACACGCGGGGATGGCCCGATGTCAGCGGACATGAAGCGAGTCCCCAGGGCGTTCTCCCCGCACACGCGGGGATGGCCCGGCGAGGGTGTAGTAATTGGCCATCAGGTGTTCAGTTCTCCCCGCACACGCGGGGATGGCCCGATCACCCGCCAGATCTGGCGCCTGGGTGCGCCAGTTCTCCCCGCACACGCGGGGATGGCCCGTTCGACGTGCTCGGCACATCCAAGGTTGCTACCAGTTCTCCCCGCACACGCGGGGATGGCCCGGAATGAGATTGGGGTCATGGGGTCTGTGTTGCGAGTTCTCCCCGCACACGCGGGGATGGCCCGGTGGACGGGGGAGTCACAGTCCGATCCAACCTCGTTCTCCCCGCACACGCGGGGATGGCCCGTCCTGCTCAGCAGCGCCGGGCCCCTCCAGCAGGTTCTCCCCGCACACGCGGGGATGGCCCGTTGGGGGGATACCCCTCCTCGTAGGGAGTGGTGGGTTCTCCCCGCACACGCGGGGATGGCCCGGAGGGCAAGGGAGGCAAGGCTGGGGGAAAGAGCGTTCTCCCCGCACACGCGGGGATGGCCCGAACTGCCGGTAGGCGCCGCTGCCATAGACGGACCGTTCTCCCCGCACACGCGGGGATGGCCCGAATGAAGATACGCCGCCGGGTCTGTACAAGGTGGGTTCTCCCCGCACACGCGGGGATGGCCCGGCTCATATGGGCCGCCTGACCGGTGCTCAGCAAAGTTCTCCCCGCTCACGCGGGGATGGCCCGCCCATCTTCTCGGCAACGCTCAGGCAGACCGCCGTTCTCCCCGCACACGCGGGGATGGCCCGGTTTATGGCAGCGAGGCGATCATCCTGGATCATGGTTCTCCCCGCACACGCGGGGATGGCCCGGCTGAATTGGCAGCCGCCTGCGGCTATTTCACCAGTTCTCCCCGCTCACGCGGGGATGGCCCGAGCTCCGAGCTGAGGCTGCAGAGCGAGTTGAGGGTTCTCCCCGCACACGCGGGGATGGCCCGCGGTAGACCAGGCCCTCGGCCGCCACTCGCCCAGGTTCTCCCCGCACACGCGGGGATGCCCCGGATTACTTTGCCGCCGCGCTTGCCGATGGCAGCCGTTCTCCCCGCACACGCGGGGATTGAGCTCGTTGGGGTCGTAGGTGAGGTCTTCTACCGCGGATTGCCAACGCAGTGCCCTTAGTCCAGCGGTTGCGGAAGCCGAGCATGGTGTCTGGCTCTGCCTCAACCGTGGAGCCACATTCATGCCATCGGCCACGGTGCGCTCGTGGTTGTACTCCATCACCAGATTCTTGTTCAAGAAGCCAAGCGTCTGCTTTGAAGGCGTGGCGGTGAGCTCGATCAGAAAGTCGTCGAAGAACTCCAGCGACAAGGCCGCGTTGTAGACCACGGGCGGCGGCTCCACAATGGCCTCGGCGCCGCTTTCGAACTGGGAGCCTTCCTCCAGGGCTGGATCGAGCTCGGGTTCACCCTTGAGCATCGAATACATCCGCTGGATCATGGCGATCACCACCTTGCTCGAGTCCATGATCGTGTTCGAGGTGAGGCGCTGCACGTTGTAGAGCTCGGTGAACTTGCGGTTCACCTCCGGCGCCCAGTACCCCTGGAACTCCTTATCGGTCGGCTTGGCCAGGTTGCTGCGGTCCACCAGGAAGAGCACCCGGCTCGCACCGCCGTACTTGATCAGGCGGTAGACGGCAGTTATGGCGGCCATCGTCTTGCCCGAGCCAGTGGCCATCTGGATCAGCGCCCGCGAGCGGTTGGCCTTGAGAGAGTGCTTCAGGATGGCGCCCCCCCTTGCTGTGCACGAACAGGGGTAGTCCGCGAACCCGTGGCCACTGGCCATCTTGGCCTTGCTCAGCGCCACTCCCGGGCCGGCTGCCAGGTTGAGTGAGACGCGGTTCTGGAGCGTCCAGCTCCCGGTTACCAGTGCCGCGTCGATGTCGAGGCGGGCCTTCTGCTCGGGTGTGTGGGTCATGAACGAGCCCGCGATCGATCAGGCGGGCCAGCCGCGTTCGCGGGGCCCGGGTTGACAGGCCAATGCTGGCAGCAATCTCTTGCGTGGCCAACTCGTTCCCCTTGGCCAGGCTGACGAGGATCGCCTGCTCGGTCGTGTCGACCACCTGGGGCCCACACGGGTGGTTATGATGGTGAAACGAAAATGGGTGGCGATTTCCTCAAAGATCAGTGTCGGAATTTCGGCAGACGGCCGTCATCCGCTGGATGCCGTTCCCCCACTCCTCGATCAGCCCCAGCACTTGCAAGATGCGGCCGATCACACGGTTGCGCCACTTTGAGACGCCATGGGGTAGGTCTTCAACCGTAGGCCAAAGGGCAGGAGGAAGGTATTTTCGATCTCCAGGGGGTCATCGGAGATCGACAGCCGGATCGGTGCGCCCCGTTGGGAATAGTCGGTGTGGACCACCGCATTGATCAGGGCCTCGCGCGCGGCCTTAGGAGGCGGGCTCCAGCGGTCGGTGCGGCGAACCATGCCGATGTCGGCGCCATGCCAGGAATGCTTCTGCACGAAGCCGATCGCGTCCGCCACTGCCTCAACGGGGATGGAGTGGATCTCGATTCGATAGAGGATACGGCGCTTGTCGTACCACCGAAGCCCCCGCCTGGATATCTACCGCCCACAGTCGGAACCCTCTGACCCTGGTGATCGCCCACGAGCCGCAGGGTCTCGAGAGCACCTCGCCGCAGGGCGGGGCAGAGTACAAACAACTCGGAAGCTACTAAGAAGTCGATGGCTTCACAGCTGAGCCCCGGCATGGGCTGCTCGTCGAAGCCCTCGCCCCGGGAGAAACGCCGTAGCTCCTCGATCAGCTCAACGTCGGCGCGGCGGTTGGTCGAGCCCACCCGCAGGTACACCCCTGAGGCAGGCCCCTCGCGAATCAGGTGATGGGGGCGGCTCGAGCTGGGATGAACTGGAGTGCGAGTACCTGAGTCCGTCGACAGGGCAGGATCTCGATCTCCGGCACGATCCGTGGGCTGATCCGGTCGCTGATGAGGTTGGCGAGGAGGTTCCTCCTCATCCAGCGTGTCGGCAACGCCACGCACGTGGCGGCTCCGATCCTCGACGCCGATCAACAATGTGCCACCTTGCTGTCTTGGCGATGGCGACGATGGCCTTGATCACCCCATCCGGCGAGGACAGATCACACTTAGACTCCAGCATTCTGCCTTCAGGGCGCTTAAGCAGGTCGAGCAAGTCCATTGTTGTTCTGAATTTTACTCAGAAGCAGTTAGCCTCGTCAAGGTTCCTGGTCTCCTGCTGAGTGCGGAGAATGAATGGTGAGCCCAGCGCTGATTAGACGGACCCACTTCGTAGCACCCAACCCCCAGTCTGCAGCCGCAGAAGAGCGCTTGACGCTGAGAGCAACGCTGACAAGTGCCTTGTATGGCAATGGTTTTTGAAGTGGCACCAGCAAGGCCAAGAATCTTGTGCGGGTCTGCCAAGGGCCATTCTGCTGGGTGCACAAGCCCTGGGTGACGGAATGAACCGTGGGTGCCCAGACTCAATGCCCATCTGTTTGCAGGACCCGAAGGTCGGACATCACAACACCCCGGCAGATCCAAGGCATGTTGAGAGCCAGAGAAGCCATCGAGACCATCGCCGTTGACCCATCGACCCGTCGCCTGAAGCGCTCATTCCTCGCAGTCAACGGTCCGTTGATTGCTCCCGCTGAAGCGGGTCCCTGGGAGACAAGCCCGTCGTGGCCCTCTCCGCCGAGCGTTGTTCGGCTTGGTGTGGGGAACCATGAAGACGCCTTCCACGGCACCGTTGGAGGTGGCAGCAGCCGGAGCCGACCTCAGCCCTGCTGGATCACCCGCTGCGGGAAGGGAATCTCGATCCCCTCCTCGCGGAAGCGATGCCAGACGGCGCGGCTCACCTCACTCTTGATACTGGCGTTGTTCATCGGGTCCCCGATCCAGTAGCGCAGCCCGTAGTTGATGCCCGAGTCGCCATAGTTCAGCAGCAGGGCTTTCGGCGCCGGTTCGTTCAGCACCCGGGAGCAGGATCCCGCCACCGACTCCAGCAGATGGATCACCGTGTCGGGGTCGTGGCGGTAGGCGGCCGACACCTCCATCTGGCTGCGGCGCAGCCGGTCGGTGCCGGTGTAGGTGGTGGTTGTGGTGGTGAAGAAGTCCTGGTTGGGGATCACCAGCTCGGCGTTGTCCCGGTCGCGCCAGAGCACCGCCGCTCGCATGCCCAGGCGGCGCACCTCGCAGGGATCGCCGTCGATGAACAGGATCTCGCCCGGCCGCACCGAACCCTCGAACAGCAGCCAGAGCCCACTCACGAAGTTGGAGAACACCTCCTTGATGCCGAAGCCCAGGCCGACCGACAACCCGCCGGCCACCGCCGCGATCGCCGTGGTGTTGAAGCCGATGCGATGGAGCAGCCACATCACCCCGAGGCCGATCACCACGTAGCGGGTGACCAGCTCCAGCGCCGCGCGGGTGCCGCTGCTGAAGCCCAGCAGACGTTGCAGCACGGCCCCCAGCCAGGTGACGGCGAACCCGGAGACCACCACCAGGAAATAGGGGATGGTGAGGATCAGAACGAGGCCTCCGGTGGTGATCGGCTCCCCGAACAGATCGAGCAGGGGGATCTGGGCCACATCCGCCAGGGAATCGAGCTGGTTGATCAGGGAGCCGATCACCAGGAGCCCGTACAGGGGCCTGATCAGACGGAGGTAGAACGTCTCGACGGCGTCGGTGTTGATCCAGCGGAGCAGGATCAGGCGGAGCAGGGCCAGCACCATCCACAGGCCGAACAACCGGCTGATGTAGATGGCGAGACCCCCGGGCAGACCCAGCCGCTCCAGCAGCAGGGCATTGAGCCGCAGGGCCAGAAGCAGCAACAGCCCGCCCAAAAACTCGAAGCGACGGCCGCGGCGTCGCAGCGGCGCCTGGATCCAGAGCCGGTGGGCCCCATAGAGCAGCAGGGCGCTGAGGCACTGCAGCACCACGGGCGGCCGGCTGAGGTAGCCCAGCCAGCCCGAGAGTTCATAGAGCAATTGTGTCATCGGAGGATGCGCGTGCTCAGGGTCCGGAGGTCCCGTCCGGCCGGGGAGGGCCGGCCTCGAGCATCCTGATCGCCTGCTCCGGGTCGATGCCACCCACGATCATCCGCTCCAGCAGGGTTTGGATCCAGCTGAGGCGTGCCTCGATCCGATCGGGGTTGCGGAAACTCGGCAGCCGGGCGTTCTCCAGGCTGGCCGCCAGGGCGGCGAAGGTGCCGGAGCTCTTGGTGGGGATCCTCACCTCCCGGTTCACCGGCAGGTTGCCGGGCGCGGCCAGCATCAGCCGCCTCTGCGTCAGCTTGCTGAGGCTGAAGAGCACGAAGTCGCGGGCGATCTGCCGTTGGCGGGGGGTGGAGTGCCGGCCGAAACTCCACACACTCAGCCGGGTGAGCCCCTGGGCGGGCCGCCCCCTCTGGCCGGGAAGTTCGGAAACGCCCAGGTCGGGCCCCAGCGAGGTGCTGAGCTGCTCCAGCCACACGCTGTTGCAGCTGATCCAGTCGAGCTGGCCGGCCTCGAGGCGATCGACCAGAGCCACGCCATCCTCGCTGAACTCCACGTTCTGCTGCAGGTTGGCGTTGTCCAGCCACTGGAACCAGCGGCGCAGGGCACGGCGATCCTCCGGGCTGATCGCCAGCCTGCCATCGGCGGTGGGCGGCTCCTCCACCACCCGCACCAAGGCGTTCTCGCTGCTGGTGCCATTGCTCGTCCAGAACAGATCCAGCAGGCGCAACGGCAGGCCGGAGCGCATGCCCCTGGCGCTGAGATCGATCAGGTCATCGAGGGTGCGGGGGGGGACCGGCACCCTCCGCCTGTTGAAGCAGGCCACCTCCGGCTGCGCCAGCACCGGGACCGCGAGCAGGCCCTCCTCGGTGCGGAA
This sequence comes from Cryptocyanus atlanticus LEGE 06306, assembly GCF_056633155.1. Classification (NCBI taxonomy): domain Bacteria; kingdom Bacillati; phylum Cyanobacteriota; class Cyanophyceae; order Synechococcales; family Prochlorococcaceae; genus Cryptocyanus; species Cryptocyanus atlanticus. The sequence continues at coordinate 147,596 of NZ_JBSJOZ010000004.1, read as the reverse complement.
GTCGTCGAGGAAGCGGGGCTGAATCTCCCGGAGCCGGGCCGGATCCAGCTGCACCGATTCGCTCAGGTCCTGCTCATGCAGCCGCAGGGCCGTGATCACCCGGGTCACCATCAGATCCGGCCCCAGGCCCCGGGAGTTGCGGAAGGCGGTCGAGGAGAGAAAGACGTCGCTGGGCAGGTGTCGCAGATGGATGTTCACCCCCGGGTTCACCTGGCGGAACTCGTCGATGAGCGTCAGGGCGCGCCTCCGGTTCTGATGCAGCTCCTCGGTCCCGTTCAGCCGGGGATCGATCTCCACGTAGAGAAAGAGGCTGTCGTTCAACCGCCAGCTGGTGCAGCCGCCGCAGAGCAGCAGCGCCACCGCCACGACGCCGCCGCGCAGCCCCATTCGCCGAGGGACGGGGTCCTCTCGGCCGGGGCCGGGGGGGATAGTGCTCATCGATCGGCGGTCAACCGTTCGCTGACGGCCCAGAGCTGGTGGCGGGCCTTCCCGTCCAGGGCCTTCGGGGCCACCCGGCAGAGCCGGGGCCAACCCCGCATCCCCCCCAGCTGGTCGGGCCCGTAGTGCTCCCCTCCCTGCGCCTCCGGCGCCGTGGCGGCGAACAGTTGGGGCAGGGCCCCCATGGCGGCACTCTGGAAGAGGGGATCCATCAGCCGGTAGGCGAAACGCTCCAGGCTCGAGCCGCTGGAGGCCACCGAGGCGGGCTGCAGGTTGGTGCGGGCCAGCCCGGGATGGGCCGCCAGGGAGACGGCGGCGCTCCCCGCCGCCGTGAGCCGCTCCTGCAGTTCAAGGGCGAACATCACATTGGCCAGCTTGCTCTGGCTGTAGGCCATCCACCGGTCATAGCGCCGCTCACCCATCAGGTCATCGAAGGCGATCCGGCCGAAGTACTGGGCGCCGGAGGTGACGGTGACCACCCGGGCTCCGGGCCGTTCGTCCAGCAGGGGCAGCAGGGCGGTCGTGAGGGCGAAATGGCCCAGGTGGTTGGTGCCGAACTGCAGCTCGAACCCGTCGCGGGTGCGTGTGCGCGGTGTGCCCATCACTCCGGCGTTGTTGAGCAGCAGGTCGAGCCGGCCGTACTGGTCCGCCATCCAGCGGGCAGCCGTGCGAACGCTGGCCAGATCGGCCAGGTCCAGTTCGAGCACCTCCAGGCCGGCGGCGGCCGTCGGCAGCAGCGCAGTGCGGGCCTCGGCCCCCTTCTGGCGAGAGCGGCAGGCCAGCACCACCGTGGCGCCCCGGGCCGAGAGGGCCCGGGCCGATTCCAGCCCCAGGCCGCTGTTGGCGCCGGTGATCAGGGCGATCCGGCCGCTCTGGTCGGGAATGTCGGCGAGGGTCCAGGGCATGGGCTGGGGCGGCGGTCCGTGCTGGTCACGGAGCCCATCGTGTCGCCCGCAGCTCCATCAGCGTGGGCCCCACCCAGAAGGCGCCGGGATCCAGACGTGCGGCGGCGATCTCGGCCGCGGCGGCTTCGGCCTCGGCCTGGTTCCAGCCCCCCTGGCGGATCAGTTCGCGGCCATAGATCGTCACGAATCGCTCCAGCCAGGCGGCGCCCTTCTCCCCCGGACGGGCCACCACCGGCAGCGGCCGCAGGGCCTCGATCCGGAACCCCCGGGCGGCCAGCAGGGAGGGCAGGTTCCGGTTCACGTCCGGGTCACCGCCGGCCGCCAGGAAGCTCTCCAGGCAGGCCCGGCCGAAGCCCCTCACCGCGGCGCCGTGGGGATGGAGCCCGAAACTGCTCCAGTGGATGTACTCGTGCACCAGCAGCCGGGCGCCGGCCGGGAGGCGCTCCGCCAGCCGGTCGAGCAGGGGCTCCACCGCCGGCAGGAACATCGCCACCCAGCGGCACCAGACCAGATCGAAGGCCTCCCGGGGCAGAGGATCGCTGCGCAGATCGTGACGGCGCACCTCCAGCTGGGAGAGGTCGGCCGCCGCCGCCGCCTGGCGGGCCGCTTCCACATAGGTCGGGCTGAGCTCCAGCGCCAGCACCCGACCGCCGCCACCCACCTGCCGGGCCAGTTCCAGGCTGGCGAAGCCGGGACCGGCCCCGAGGTCGAGCACCCGCTGGCCGGCCCGCAGACCCGCGGCCTCCAGGCCACGGCGCAGCTCCGGCAGCCAGAACTCGTGCTGCAGCCGCAGCCGGTCCAGCTCGATCGGATCGGTGCCGAGCAGGTAACGGTCGGACGCCATCAACGCGGGCCGCTCAGTCCTCGGGGAAGAGCAGCTCGGCGAGCTCGTCGGGATCGACGTCGTAGACCCGGGCCAGGCTGGTCTCGATCGCCGATGTCACCTCGCCGGGCAGGAAGCGCATCGCGTTGAGGGCGTCCTCGGCGATGTCGTCGGTGAGCAGCTTCTCCTCCCCGCCGAGCTTCTCGTCGTTGATCACAGCCATCACCCAGCTCTGGTAGGCGTACACCAGATCGGAGAATTCGAGCTCCGGGTCGTTCAGATCCAGGGCCATGGTCATGTCCAGTGCAAGCCCCTGCAGTTTGGCCCCCGGCGTGGACGCCCGGCCAGCCCGGCCCAGGGCCGGGTCGCCCTGTGCGGAACTCCCCATCCGCAGGCGCCCGCCGGCAGCATGGAGCTCCCGCGGGGCCCCGCTGTGACTGAGATCGCCGCGAGCGGCAGCGGCTCCGCCGCCGCCGGGAACGCCCTCACGCTGCAGGCCGGGCTGTTCGAGTTCGCGTCCGGGGAGCTGGTGCGGCAGCACCGGCAGAGCTTTGCGCCGCTCTGGACGGCCGAGAGCTGGGCGAAGCTGATGATCTGGCTGGCGCTCAACAGCGGCGCTGATGGCGATGCCGCCGGGCTCGAGGGGTTCGCGGCCGCGATCGGGCCCCGCACCACCCTCCGCCTGCGCCGCCTGTTCTTCGAGCGGGACCTGGAGCCGGCCAACCTCAGGCTGATGGCCGATCCCGCCGAGGCCCAGGTGCTGGCCCTGCCCCTGCATCCCGCCGGCGGTGAGGGGGGGCTGGCCCCGGGCCCCCTGTCCGCTGCCCTGGAGCAGGTGGGGCTGACGCCCCTGGTCTGCCCCGATCCCGCGCTCTGGCGGCGGCTCGACGCCCTGGTGGCCATCCCCTGGCGCGCCGGCGCGGTCCCCCGACCGGAGCCGGATCTCCCGGCTGCCTAGGTTGCCAGGTCGTGGGAGGCCCACCATGCGACTGATCGGCCGATTCCGCAGCCCCGGCACCGCAGCCCTGGCCGATGCGGCGCTCGGGTTCTTCGAGCGCCGCAGTGATCTGCGCCGGCCTGGCATCGCCTTCGGCCACGATCCCGCCCATCCCGACAAGGTCTCCACCGACATCAGCCTGGTCGCGATCGACCGCTCCGACCCCGAGGCCCATGGGCTGGCGGAGGTGATGCTGCGCGGGGTCTCGGCCGGATTGCAGCGTTATCTCCAGGAGCGCCCCCGTTTCCTGGAGGTGTGCCCGGAGCGTTCGTTGTTCGTCCATCCGATCTTCAACCTGCAGCGCTACGCCCCGGGCGAGGGATTCCGCAGCTGGCACTGCGACTGGACCACCAGCGAGGAGGCCACCGAGCCGATCCGGCGGGTGCTGGCCTGGATCCTGTACCTCAACACGCTCCCGGCCGGCGGCACCGAGTTCCACTGGCAGGACCACCATGAGGAGGCCGAGCGTGGCAAGTTGCTGATCTTCCCGGCCAGCCCCTCCCACACCCACCGCGGCCGGGTCAGCCAGGAGCACACCAAAACGATCGCCACCGGCTGGATCAACGCCGGCACGCTCGAGGACTATCGGAGGCGGCTGGCGGCGTGAGCCGGGGCCAGCCCTGGGGATGCGGCTCAGAAGCCTCTCACCGAGATCGAGCCATGCACGCTGCACTGGCAGGCCAGCCGGGCCTGGGGGTCGCCGTCGGCGAGCACATCGAGCAGGATCGCTTCACTCTCCGTGATTGGGGAGAGATGGTCGGCTCCGGCGGTGATCCTCACCAGGCAGGTGCCGCAGGAGGCGGAACGGCAGCCCAGCAGCACGGGGGTGTTGCATTCATCGCAGATCTCCATGAAGGGGCGACCGGCGTTGGTGGTGATCACCTGGCCGGTGTCTTCAAAGCTGAGGGTGATGGGTGTGGTTGCAGTCATGCTGATGGAGTGTTCCCCTCCCGTTCAGGCGAGGATGAAGACGTCGTTGAGAGTCTCGAGAGTGAGGATGTCCCGATAGCGCTGCAGAAGATTGCCGAGATGGGCCTCGTTGTAGCGGAAGCCCATCGCCTCCCTGATGCGCTCAAACTGTTGGGCGACGTAGCGCCAGCGCTTCTGCGTGAGCAGGCCAGCGCCGAAGGGGGGCAGCACATCGCGCCATTCCATCTGCTGCCAGGACGCGAACAGGGCATCGATGTTGACCAGCTTGTCGGCGAACTCCGGGTGACATAGAGCCATGTCCAGAGTCTGTCGGCCGAGACTGATCACGGTGCACAGATCTCCCTGCCTGGATCGTTCCAGCATTTCCGGAAAGTGAAGAAAACTTCCTTTGATGTAATCCTCCATGGCCATCCGGACCAGTTCGCGGATGAATGCCTGGGCTTCTGGGTTGGCCGCTTCATAGAGCGCCAGGCCGATGTCGAATGAGGTGGTGTAGTGGCGGGCCTCGTCGTGGAGGTGACCCTGATTGATCTTGTAGGCCAGGGGTTCGTAGGGAAACTCCTCTGGATTCTCGAACAGGTAGGCCTCGCCCTGCTTGAGCTCCACGTTGGACACGAAGCGGATCAGCAGCCAGAGTCCACCAAGGCCCAGGTCCTGAACGACGGAAGGGCTGAGCAGCCTGGGCGCATCCCCCATCAGGAAGTGCAGGGCCCGGTAGCGGTAGCCACGCCCCTTCTGCTTCATCTCCTCCAGTAACTTCTGAGGCCCTCCCGGCTTGCTGATCAGCTCGAGAACATGGGTGAACTCATCCGTGAGGTTGAATTGGGTGTCAATCGCATCCACATCGGCCTGGGGAATGAATCCCACCTTGCCGCGGAAAAAGCCAGGGGCGTCAAAGGGCTCCTGGGAGCCGGTTTCCCGGCAGACCATGCTGTAGACGGTGCGGAAGGTCCAGATATGGTCCATCTCCTCGCTGGTTTCCTGATGAAGGATCATGTACTCATCGGAATAGGCTTCAAATGACTTGTCCGCAGCGGCCATGTTGGAAATCAGGGTCTGCGATTCGCTGTTGGCCACCAGCTTGTAGAAGTTGACGAAATAACAGGCTGTCAGGATCGCCATCTGGCGAGCGCTCAACGACTTGAGATAGTCACAGCGCCGCAATGGCAAGGGCATGATGCTCGGATTGGCGTAGAGGGCATTGCCCACGATTCCCTGGGTGTTGAGCGAGATCCCCAGGAACTTCAGCTCAAGAGGTTCAGCGTGAGCCTTTTCGAACAGGCGATTCTGAATCGTGGTCAGCCTCGGATCGAGAGAAACGCTGGTTCGGGGGGTGGCCGTGGCTGTCATGGCTGAGCTGTTGTCATGGGCGCTTAATCTTGTATGGGAATTTCTAAAGGGTCCGTTAACCGTGGAGATCGTTCACGCGGCCATCGGCTGAGGGGATCCGTCTTCGCCCCGTCGGATCCTTTGAGACGATGGCTCCACATCGCCCAGGCGCCGCCGTGTCCGAGGTCTCCGCCCCCGCTCTCGCCGAGGGTCTGCCCAAGACCTACGACCCGGCCAGCACCGAAGCCCGCTGGCAGGCCGCCTGGGAAGCCGCCGGCGCCTTCCATCCCGATCCGGAGGCCCCGGGTGAGCCGTTTTCGGTGGTGATTCCCCCGCCGAACGTGACCGGCAGCCTGCACATGGGCCACGGCTTCGAGACGGCCCTGATCGACACGATCGTGCGCTTCCAGCGCCTGCAGGGGAAAAACGTGCTGTGTCTGCCCGGCACGGACCACGCCTCGATCGCGGTGCAGTCGATCCTGGAGAAGCAGATCAAGGCCGAAGGCGGCAGCAAGGACGACCTCGGCCGCGACGCCTTCCTGGAGCGGGCCTGGAGCTGGAAGGCCGAGAGCGGCGGCACGATCGTGGGCCAGCTGCGCCGTCTGGGCTACTCGGTTGACTGGCAGCGGGAGCGCTTCACCCTCGATCCGGGCCTCAACAAAGCGGTGGTGGAGGCCTTCGTGCGCCTGCACGAGCAGGGCCTGATCTACCGGGGCGAATACCTGGTGAACTGGTGCCCGGCCTCGGGATCGGCGGTGAGCGATCTGGAGGTGGAGATGAAGGAGCTCGACGGGCACCTCTGGCACTTCCGCTATCCCCTCAGTGGCGGCGCCGACCATCTGGTGGTGGCCACCACCCGCCCGGAAACGCTGCTGGGCGACACCGGTGTGGCCGTGCACCCCGACGACCCCCGCTACGCCGCCCTGGTGGGCCGCACGATCACCCTGCCGCTGGTGGGGCGCGAGATCCCGGTCGTGGCCGATGCGCACGTCGATCCGGCCTTCGGCACCGGTTGCGTCAAGGTGACCCCCGCCCACGATCCCAACGACTTCGCCATCGGCGCCCGCCACGGCCTGCCGCTGATCACGGTGATGGCCAAGGACGGCAGCATGAACGCCGCCGCGGGCCGCTTCGCCGGGCTGGATCGCTTCGAGGCGCGCCAGGCGGTGGTGGCGGCGATGGAGGCCGAAGGCTTCCTGGTGAAGGTGGAGCCCCACCGCCACAGCGTGCCCTTTTCCGATCGCGGCAAGGTGCCGGTGGAGCCGCTGCTCTCCACCCAGTGGTTCGCAAAGGCCGAACCGCTGGCGGCCCGCTGCCGCGAGGCCCTCGATGGCGGCGCCCCCCGCTTCGTGCCGCAGCGCTGGGAGAAGGTGTACCGCGACTGGCTCACCGACATTCGCGACTGGTGCATCAGCCGCCAGCTCTGGTGGGGCCACCGCATCCCCGCCTGGTTTGTGGTGAGCGAAACCGGCGGGGTGATCACCGAGGCCACGCCCTATGTGGTGGCCCGCGATGACGCCGAGGCGCGCCGAAAGGCCGAGGACCAGTTCGGTGCGGCGTCCCGCGCCGCCGGGCGCCCACTTCAGCTGGAGCAGGACCCCGACGTGCTCGACACCTGGTTCTCCAGCGGCCTCTGGCCCTTCTCAACCCTGGGCTGGCCCGATGAGAACGCCGCCGATCTGGCCGCCTGGTATCCCACCAGCGTGCTGGTGACCGGCTTCGACATCATCTTCTTCTGGGTGGCGCGGATGACGATGCTGGCCGGCGCCTTCACCGGCCGCATGCCCTTCGCCGACGTGATGATCCACGGCCTGGTGCGGGATGAGAACAACCGCAAGATGAGCAAGTCAGCGGGCAACGGCATCGACCCGCTGCCGCTGATCGAGCGCTACGGCGCCGATGCCCTGCGCTTCGCCCTGGTGCGTGAGGTGGCCGGCGCCGGCCAGGACATCCGCCTCGACTACGACCGCGCCAGTGGCAGCTCAGCCACGGTGGAGGCGGCCCGCAACTTCGCCAACAAGCTCTGGAACGCCACCCGCTTTGCCCTGATGAACCTGGGCGGCGAAACGCCCAAGAGCCTGGGTGCGCCCGATCCGGCCCAGCTCAAGCTGGCCGACCGCTGGATTCTGTCGCGGCTGGCGCGGGTGAACCGCGACACGGCCGAGCGCTACGGCAGCTACGGCCTCGGTGAGGCCGCCAAGGGGCTGTATGAGTTCGCCTGGAATGAGGTGTGCGACTGGACGATCGAGCTGCTCAAGCGGCGTCTCAATCCCCGCCCCGCCAGCGAAGGCGAACCCCTCTCCGCTGAGGCCCTGGCCGATCAGCGGCTGGCCCGGCAGGTGCTGGCCAAGGTGCTCAGTGACCTGCTGGTGCTGCTGCATCCGCTGATGCCGCACCTGAGCGAGGAGCTCTGGCATGGCCTCACCGGTGAGCCTGAGGGCACGTTTCTGGCCTTGCAGGCCTGGCCTGCGGTGGAGGAGGACGCCCTGGATCAGGCGCTGGAGGATCAGTTCGCCGAGTTGATCGAGGCGATCCGGGTGGTGCGCAACCTGCGGGCCGTGGCGGGGCTGAAGCCCTCCCAGAGCGCGCCGGTGGTGTTCCTCACCGGCCGGAGCGAACTGGCGGCGGTGCTGCGGGAGACCACGGGCGACATCACCGCCCTCACCCGCGCCGCCTCGGTGGAGGTGCGCGATCCGGGCGGTGCCGCAGGCGATTCAGCCGAAGCCCAGGCGGCGGTGCCTCAACGCTGCCTGGCGGCGGTGAGCGGGGAACTGCAGGTGCTGCTGCCGATCGAGGGCCTGGTGGATCTGGCCGCCCTGCGCGGCCGCCTGGAGAAGGACATCGCCAAGGCCGAGAAGGAGATCAAGGGCCTGGCCGGCCGCCTCGCCAACCCCAACTTCGCCGGCAAGGCGCCGCCGGAGGTGGTGGCCGAGTGCCGGGCCAACCTGGCTGAAGCCGAGGCCCAGGCGGCGCTGGCGCGGGGACGGCTGGAGGGGTTGGAGTGAAGCCGTGATCTGAGCGCACTCCTCGGCCAGGTCCTATCGGCCCCTGACGGTGCCCAGAGGCGCCACGATCCGGCTCCCAGCACCAGCCAGGCAGCGGTCTGCTCCCCCCTGGTGATCAGAGCCGGCCCTGCAGATGGGCCGCCAACTGCTGAATGAACTCCTCGGTCTTTCTTGGCCTGTAGGCCCGCTCGACGTGCACGGCCTGCACCGGGAAGCTCTGCAGGGGGTGGGCGGGCAGCAGGCGGCGAACCTCGCCCCGGCCCAGGGCTTCGCGGAACACCCAGGCGGGCCCGAGGTGAACGCCCAGGCCATCCTGCACCAACTGACGGATGGCGTTGACGCTGTTCACGGTGATGTTGCTGCGCATCCGGGTGTGGGAAAACCTGCGGCCATCGGCAAACACAACGTCGCTTCTGGCCTGAACGGGGGAATAGAGGATGAAGTTGTGCTCGCTGAGGTCGTCGGGATCTTCGGGGGCGCCATGGCGTTTCAGGTAGCTGTCGCTGGCCACAAGCACGCGGGGAACCTCGCCGATCGGCCTGGCAATCAGACTTGAGGTCGGCATCGATCCAATGCGGACGGCCACATCGATGTTGTCTTCCACCAGATTGGCGAAGTGGCTGCTGAACAGCAGCTCCACAGAGAGCTCCGGCGCCCGTTGCAGCATCTCGTGGACGACGGGAACCACGAATTCAGCGCCGAAATCCACCGGCGCGCTCACCCTGAGCGTGCCCCTGAGCAGCTCAACACCGCTGGTGAGTTCCTCCTCCAGGGCAATCTCTTCATCCAGCAGTTGGCGCAGGCCTTCGTAGTAGCGCTCCCCGAGGTTGGTGGGCCGGGTGTGGCGCGTGGAGCGGTGCAGCAGTTTCACCTTGAGGCGTTTCTCGAGGGCCGCCATCTTGCGGCTGAGCGAGGAGGGCTCCAGATGCAGCTGTTCGGCCGCCTGCTTGAAGCTGCCCGCCTCGACGATCTGAAGGAAGAGCTGCTGCAGGCTGTGCATGCTTCTTGCACTCAGCGCAATTTGTAAATGACATTCTCCCCACTACCCACATTCCTGTCAACTAACTAGGTTGGCGTCGTCAGCGAAATCGCCATGTCCAGTTGTGATCTCAAGAACGCCGTCGTGCTGATCGCCGGTGGCGCCAAGAACTTAGGAGGCTTACTCAGCCGCGACTTCGCCAGCCGTGGGGCCAACATTGTGGTGCATTACCACAGCCAGGCGGCTCAACAGCAGGCCGAAGCCACCGTGCAGGCCGTTCAGGATCTGGGCCGTGAGGCCTTCGCCATCCAGGCCGATCTCACAGCAGCAGCGACGGTTCAGCGGGTGTTCGGGCAGGCCAGGGATCGCTTTGGCGGTGTGGATGTGGCGGTGAACACCGCGGGCATGGTGCTGCGCAAACCGATCGTGGACACCACCGAGGCGGACTACGACACGATGTTCGACATCAACGCCAAGGCCGCGTACTTCTTCATCAAGGAAGCCGGACGCCAGCTCAACGACAACGGCAAGATCATCACGATCGTGACCTCGCTGCTGGCGGCCTTCACCGACGGGTACGCCACCTACGCAGGCAGCAAATCGCCGGTCGAGCACTTCACCCGAGCCGCGGCCAAGGAATTTGCCGCCCGCGGCATCTCGGTCACGGCGGTGGGCCCCGGACCCATGGACACACCCTTCTTCTATGGTCAGGAAACGCCCGAACGGGTGGGATTCCACAAGTCCCAGGCGATGGGAAATCAACTCACCCAGATCGAAGACATTGCCCCGATCGTGCGCTTCCTGGTTACCGAGGGCTGGTGGATCACCGGCCAGACCATCTTCGCCAACGGCGGCTACACCACCCGTTGAGGATTCATCCCATGCGTCAGCAGTTCTGGAGCGTCTGGCCGGCAACCCTGGCCGGCACGCTCGTCTTCGCCGCCATCCCCCAATGTGGCCGCGCCCAACCACCTGCGGCCGAGCCTGGTGCTGCCCCCGGGGCTCCACTGGCCCAGGCGCTCCCCTCGGATCCAGGGGCGGTGGTGCGTCAGTTGCTGGAAGCGATGACCAGCAACGATCCCGCACGGATCCGCGCCCTGTTCGCCGCCAACGCCTCCCAGGCCTACGGCACTGGGCCGGCCAAATCAGGCGAGGCCTTTTTCCGCTGGCTCGACAGTGACATCATCGAGCGGGGCGGACGGGTGGACGACCCGCAGCTGGTGGTCACGGGCAACACCGTGGAGGTGACCGGCCAGTACACCAGCAGGGGGTATACGAGCCGGGCCGACTTCCTGTTCCGCGTCGACGATGGGCGCATCGTCAGTTGGCGCATGCGCTACTGATTCCAGTCGTGCTGGATGTGGGGGCTCGCTTGCCCTCCAGGGGGCCCCGCCCCTCAGGGCAGCGCGCATTCCAACCCGCCTTGGATGCCATCAGCGACGGGCCACCCAGATCGTGCCCATGCCCAAGCCCGTGATGGCGGCGGCGCTGTTCCTCAACGGCTCCTTCCTGCTCGTGGGGGGCAGGGAGATCGCCTTCCGCCGGCCGGTGGCGATCCGCGAAACCTCCACTATCGGCATCTCCCTCATCCTGGCGGTGGGCCGCCGCTGCTCCAGGCCGCTGGATCTGAGCCAGAACGACAAACCGGCCACCACCCAGCGGCTGGGCCAGTTCCTGCGGGCCCGCACAGGGCCTGGACACTGCCGGCCGAGGACGCGGAGCGCATCCGGTGCAGCCTGGAGGATCACCACCCAGTTGACCAGCGCCATGGTGACGGCCGTCTGTGGGGATGGGGGCCAGGCCACCGTTGGGGGGCAGAACGGGCCAGGCTGGATCCAGCCTCCCCACGGCTTTGGACCCCAACCCCTGGCTCGAGGCCTGGCTGCCGGCCCTGCGCTCCCCCGCCGGAGCCGCGGCCTTCGTGCCGCTCTACGCCCTCTGGGTGACCCTGCTGCTGCCCGGGGTCTGGGCCTCCATGCTGGCCGGCGCGCTCTACGGCACCGTCCTGGGCAGCCTGATCGTGCTCCTGGGGGCGTCGCTGGGGGCCATCGGCGGCTTCTTGCTCGCCCGCCACCGGCTGCGCGACTGGATCCGCCGCCGGCTGCAGAGCTTTCCGACGCTGCTGGCGATCGAGCGGGCGGTGAGCCGGGAGGGCCTGAAGCTGGTGTTGCTCACCCGCCTCTCCCCGGTCTTCCCGTTCAGCCTGCTCAACCTCGCCTACGGGCTCAGTGAGGTGAGTTTTCGGGATTACACGATCGGGCTGGTGGCGATCCTGCCCGGCACGGTGCTGTTCTGCGCGCTGGGGGAGCTGGCCGGCGATGTGGCCCGCTTCGGCGAGGTGCTCCACGGCGACGCCGACTCCGGCACCTGGGCCCTACGGGCCCTCGGTCTGGTTGCCACGGTCGGGTCGATCTGGGTGGCAGGCCGGGCGGCACGCCGGGCCCTCGAGCGGCTGGATCGGGGCTGAGCCCGGGGCTGCGGTGGCCGGGATCACCTCGGCCGGTGCTCCCGGGCAGCCGCCCGGGTGGCGCCGGTGCCGGGAGCGGCTGGCTTAACTCCCCCGTAATGCCCCGTTAACGACGGCTCCGGTGTCCCCGCAGGACAGTGCTGCCGACTTCTGTCTCCCCCTCGGAATGGTCTCCGTTGCCGCCGCGGTTCCTGCCCTCCCCGAGTTCGCCAGGCCCCTGGCCAGCCTGCTGGCCGAACGCTTCCACGCTCCGGCTCCCGTCCCTGAGCCGGAGGAGCCCCAGGACCCGGAGCTGGCCAACCTGAACCTCACCCCGGAGGGGGAGGATCCCACCGAGGAGCAGTTCCAGAGCGAAATCTCCGATTACGTGGCGATCGGGGACAGCCTCTTCATCATCTCCAGCGGTGGTGGCTCCACCCTCCAGATCACCGATGCCACCGATCCCAGTGAGCCCGAACTGGTCGAACGGGTCACGATCGAGGTCGATGGGGAGCCCTACACCACCCAGTCGGTGGCCACCCACGACAACCTGGTTGCTGTTGCCCTCTCACCGGCCGACTACAACACCACCCCGGCCCCGGGCGTGGTGCGGTTCTACGAGATGCAGCCCGACGGCACGCTCACCTTCCTGCACGACGAACCCGTCGGCTATCTGCCCGACAGCATCGCCTTCACCGACGACGGCTCCCAGCTGGTGATCGCCAACGAAGGGCAGCCCAACTGGGGAGAGGAAGGCCCTCCCAACGACGATGGCCCCACCTTCCCAGACGCCTATACCGTGGATCCCGAGGGGTCGATCGGCATCATCGACCTCTCCGCCGAGCTCAATCCGCCGATCGCCGAGCTGGTGGCCGGCCTGCTGCCGGATCGGCTCCAGATGCTCGCCGCCGACCTGCTCGGGCCCCTCACCGAGCGGCTGCTGGAGTCGCGATTCGCCGACCGGATCGCATCCAGCTTCCCCCAGCTTCTGGAACCCTCCTACGCCTATACGGAGCTCGGCTTCGAGGATGTGGAGATCCCCTCCGACATCCGGATCAGCGGACCCGCTGGCACCACCGCTGCCCAGGACATCGAGCCCGAGTACGTGACCATCGAGGGGGACGTGGCCTACGTGACCCTGCAGGAGAACAACGGCATCGCCGTGGTCGATCTGACCACCCGGACGATCGAGGGGGTCTATGGCCTCGGCACCCTCGACTACTCCGAGGTCGCCGTGGACCTCACCGATCGGCCCAGCGGCACCTTCCAGCCCCTGCTGGGGCAGGACTACGAGGGGTTGCGCATGCCCGATGGCGCCGATGCCTTTGAGACCGGAGGGGGCACCTACGTGATCACCGCCAACGAGGGCGATGCCCGCGTCTACGCGGACAACGACAACGCCGTGTATGTGGATGAGGAGCGCAATCCTCGGGTGAAGACCATCGTCGACGACGTGGGGGTGAGCGACACCACGACGAACACGGCCTTCGGCAGCCGCAGCGTCAGCATCTTCGACACCGCCAGCGGCGAGCTCGTCTGGGACAGCGGTAACAGCCTTCAGACGATTGCGGTGGCCTCGGGCACCTACAGCGATTCCCGCAGCGACGACAAGGGCGTGGAGCCTGAATCGGTCGTGGTGGCGGAGATCGATGGCCGCTCCTACGCCATCGTCGGCTTGGAACGGGGCACCGCCAGCACCCTGGCGGTGTTCGATGTGACCGACCCCGCCAACACCGTCTACGTCACCCACACGGTGCTGGAGGAGAGCATCTCTCCGGAGGGCCTGCTGCTGGTGCCGGCCGAGGACAGCCCCACCGGCAGCACCCTGCTGGTGGTCTCGAACGAAGTCAGCAACACCCTGGATTTCATCGACCTTGAGGCCCTGATCGAGACCCCGGGACCCGGCAGCGCCGGAAGCTACGAGCCCACCATGCTCCAGGACGTGGAGGGCGGCCCCGAGCTGGACATCACCAGCCTGATCACCACAGGCGAATTCACCAACGGCAGTGAGCCCGGCAGCAGCGTGTATGCCCCCACGGGCATCTTCGATGGCATGGGGGCCTACGACAACGGCGATGGCACCTACACCCTGCTGGTGAACAGCGAGATCAGCGCCGGCCTGGGCTATCCCTACCTGCTGAATGGCGAGGCGGTGACGGGGGCCCGGATCCACAAGCTGGTCATCGACAAGGACATCGATGACGACCCGAGCAATGGCTTCCAGTCCGAGGTGATCTCCGGCGGCCTGGCCTACGACACGGTGGTGGGCAGCGACACCGACGGCTTCGATCGCTTCTGCTCGGCCAACCTGGTGGAGGCGCACAGTTTCGGTGAGGGGATCGGCTTCGAGGACCGCCTCTATCTGGTCGGAGAGGAGACCTCGGCCAACGGCGGCGGCGCCATGTATGCCCTCGATGAGGCCAACGGCACCCTGTATGAAGTGGAAGGGGTGGGCCGGGGAGCCTGGGAGTCGGCCACCCTGGTCGATACCGGCAGCCCCGACACCGTGGGGATGCTGCTCTTCGATGATGGCTCCGCCGCCCCGACCGCCGGCTCCCCCCTCTATCTCTGGGTCGGCACCAAGGAGCCGGACAGCGACGATGTCCTGCGGCGCAACGGTCTGGACTCCGACCAGGGTTCCCTTTACGTCTGGACGGCCACGTCGGTCGAGAACACCCCGGCGGGACTGAACGGGGTCGAGCTCGGCACCCCCGTCTCCGGCGGCTGGCAGCTGGTCGGCACCGGGGAGGAGGTGGCCTCTGGGGCCTACCGGCCGGAGCCCGGGCCCGGCGAGCCTCCCCTGGCTCCCCCCACCGCCGAGGAGCAGCGGGACTACTCCCTCGACACCCTGGGAGCCATGCAGTTCCTGCGGATCGAGGACGGCGATGTGAATCCCGCCGATGGCTCCCAGGTGGCCTTCAACACCACCGGTGGCGCCTACTCCGGCCAGACGGACAACGGCGATTATTACGGCAACGTCTACACGCTGGATTTCAGCAGCAGCTTCGATCCCGACGGCCAGCTCGCCCCGAGCGGGAGCACCACGCTCCGGGTCGTCGTGGATGCCGATCGACTCGGGGAGGAGGCGATCACGGGGGTGCGCAACCCGGACAACATCGCCTGGAGTGGCGACGGCTATCTCTACGTTCAGGAGGACAAGTCGACGCTCAACGGCACCGAACCCGGCCAGTTCGGCCCCGAGGAAGCTTCCATCTGGCGGGTGGACCCGGTCACCGGGGAAACCGAACGCTGGGCCCAGATCGATCGCAGCTCCGTACCCTCCGAGTACGGCCAGACCGATTCCAGCCCGGAGGTGGTCGGCACTTGGGAATCCTCCGGCATCATCGATGTCTCCTCGATCTACGGCGAGGATCCCGGCAGCGTGTTCCTCTCCACCGTGCAGGCCCACAGCCTGACCGATGGGAACCTGGAGGGCGGCACCTACCTGGTGGAAGGGGGCCAGATCAATCTGATCCAGGAGGACAGCTGGAGCTGATCGCCTCCAGCAGCGTCCGCAGGCCCTCCTCGTCGATCACGGCGACCCCGAGGGCCTCGGCCTTGCTGAGTTTGCTGCCGGCCTGTTCCCCGGCCACCACATAGCTCGTCTTCCGGCTCACGGAGCCGCTCACCGTGCCGCCGGCCGCCTCGATCAGGGCCTGGGCCTGGCTGCGGCTCAGCGTGGGCAGGGTGCCGGTGAGCACGAAGGTCTGTCCCGCCAGGGCCGCACTCCCCCCGCCGGTGTCCCCCCCGTCCCCGGCCGTCCCGCCCTCGTCGGAGGCCAGGGACAGGCCCAGCGCCTCCAGCTCCGCCAGCAGGGCCCGGTTGGCCGGTGTGGCGAACCACTGGTTCAGGGACTGGGCGATCTGGCCCCCGATGCCGAACACGGCTTCGACCGCCTCGGGCCGCTCCGCAGCGGCGGCGCCAAGCGCGGCGGCGGAGGGAAAGGCCCGGGCCAGCGCCCGGGCGTTGACCACTCCCACGTGGCGGATGCCCAGGCCGTGGAGCTGCCGCTGCCAGGGCTGCCGCTTCGAGGCCGCCAGGGCCCCCACCAGATTGGCCGCCGAGGTCTCCCCCATCCGCTCCAGGCTGGCCAGCAGGGCGGCGTCGAGGCGGTAGAGGTCGGCGATCGAGCCCACCAGGCCCCGGTCCACCAACTGCTCGATCAGCTTGCTGCCCAGCCCATCCACATCCAGGGCGCCCTGGCTCACCCAGTGGCGCAGGGCGCCGCGCAGGATCGCCGGGCAGCTGCTGTTGACGCAGCGCGTCGCCGCTTCTCCCTCCTCCCGCACCAGGGCCGAGCCGCACTCAGGGCAGGTGGACGGGAGCTGGAGGGGCCGGGCCCCGGGGGGGCGCAATTCGAGCAGCACCCGCACCACCTCGGGAATGATCTCGCCGGCCTTGCGCACCACGATCGTGTCGCCGGTGTGGAGATCCAACTCGGCCAGCCGGTCGGCGTTGTGGAGTGTGGCCCGGCTCACGCTGGTGCCGGCCAGGGGCACGGGGTCGAACTCAGCCACCGGCGTGATCGCGCCGGTGCGGCCCACCTGGGCCACCAGGCGCAGCAGCCGGCTGGGCGCTTCCTCGGGGGGGTACTTGAGGGCGATCGCCCAGCGCGGCGCTTTCTGGGTGAAGCCGGCGTCGGCCTGCAGGCGCAGGTCGTCGAGTTTGACCACCACACCGTCGGTGGCGTAGGGGAGTTGCCGCCGCCGCTCCTCCCAGCCGCGGAAGAACCCCTCCACCGCGGCCAGATCGGGGCAGAGGGCGGCGTTGGGATTGACCCGGAAGCCGGCGGCCGCCAGCCAGCGCAAGTTGTCCCACTGGCTGCGGGGACGGCCGGGATCGGCCCCGCCCGCCGCCGGAGCCCAGTCGTCGGGCAGGTGCAGGGTGTAGGCGAAGAACTCCAGCCGCCGCCCCGCCACCACGGCCGGATCCAGCTGGCGCAGGGTGCCGGCGCAGGCGTTGCGGGGGTTGGCGAACAGGGGGTCCTCGCGGCTGGCGCGCTCGGCGTTGATCGCGGCGAAGGTGGCATCCGGGATCAGCGCCTCTCCCCGCACCTCCACCCAGGCGGGCGGATCCTCCAGCTGCAGGCGCAGGGGCACGCTCTGGATCGTGCGCACGTTGGCGGTGATCTCCTCGCCGGATTCCCCGTCGCCCCGGGTGGCCGCCCGCACCAACAGGCCCTGCTCATAGCTCAGGGCCAGGGCGTTGCCATCGATCTTGAGCTCGCACACCATCGGCAGGCCCGCTCCCGTGCCGCTGGTCGCTTCGGAGTCCGGGGGCCGGTCGAGCACCTTCAGCAGCCGCCCGTACCAGGCCTCCAGCTCCTCGGTGCTGAAGGCGTTCTCGAGGCTGAGCAGGCCGATGCGATGCCGCACCGCCTGGAATCCCTCCGACGGAGCTCCGCCCACCCGCCGGGTGGGGCTGTCGGGGCGGATCAGCTCCGGATGGCGCCGCTCCAGCGCCTCCAGCTCGCGGAAGAGGCGGTCATAGACCGCGTCCTCCATCACCGGGGCATCCAGCACGTAGTAGGCGTGGGCGGCGCGGTTGAGCAGCCCACGGAGTTCCCCGGCGCGGTCCCGGTCGGTGTCGCTCGGGGGCATGGCGGCCGGAGACGGCATGGCGGGGCTGGGGCGGCTGGGGAGCGGCGGTGGGCCGCTCAGGCCGCCGCCAGCTTCTGGATCCGGTCCACCCGCCAGGCCTGCTCCACCTTCACGAAGGTGAAATCGAGGGGCAGTTCGTCCTTCGCCTCCGACTTCAGCTTCACGGTGAGGATGATCTGCCCCTCCTGCAGCCGGGGCCGGCCCGATTTGAGGTTGCGGTACCGGTTGAGCTGGAGCCCGGCCAGGAAGCGGATGAACTGCTGACGGTTCACGTGGGAGCGGTAGTTCTTGGTGGTGAGCAGATAGGCGCCGTCGATCTGGCCCGAGGCCACCTGGGTGAAGAACTGCTTGAGCAGCGGATTGATGCCGCGGGCGCTGATCACCAGCCGCACGGCCGTGTAGGTCCAGTAGAGGAGCAGCGCCCCGGCCCCGGCCAGCAGGGCCTTGGTGCCGATCGTTTGGGCCAGACCCCAGTCCATTGTCCGCAGGCGCACGTTCCGACGCCGAGTCTGACCGACGACCCCTCCCGTGCGGGCGCCGGACTGTCCAGACTGGGCACGACGTCGGCCCGAAGCCCCGCGGCATGCCCCTCGAGCCCCTGCTGCCCCTGTTCCATCGTCTCAACCGGGAGCACTTCGACGGCACCCTGGCCCCGGCCGGCCGGCCGCTGGTGGAGGTGCGCTGGAGTGATGGCCGCATGAGCCGCACCGCCGGTCTCTACCGCCGCGGTCGTCGCCCCGATGGCCATCCCCTCTGCGAGATCGTGCTCTCACGGCCGGTGCTGACGCCTCTGCCCGCCAGCGCCCTGCTCGGCACGCTCTGCCACGAGATGATCCACGCCTGGATCGATCGGGTGCTGCAGGTCCGGGAGGTGCACGGTCCCCATTTTCAGGCCCGTATGGCCCGCATCAACGCGTCCCAGCGGGCGTTCCAGGTGAGCTTGCGCCACCGTTTCCCCCTGCCCCTGCCCCTGGCCCGTCCCCGCTGGATCGCCCGCTGTCCGTGCTGCGGTGTCCGTGCGCCCTACCGGCGCAGGGTGCGGGGGGTGGCCTGTCGGCTCTGCTGCGACCGGCTCCATGGCGGCCAGTGGCACCCCGACTGCCAGCTGGTGTTCGAGCCCGGTGCGGCCTAGGGTCGGCCTCGTCGGACGAGGCCCGTGGATCTCTTTCTCTGGGTGCTGCAGGGCGGTGGCCTGGCGATCGCCCTGGTGGGGATGGGCCGGGAGCGTTGGTTGCGGGGCCGCCGGCGGCAGCTGGCGGCCGGAGCGCTGGGACCCGGCCGTTAACGTCGAAGCCGAAGGGCGGCTTGGGCCGAGCGGAACAGGACCATGAACGGGTCGGGCGAACCTGCGCGAAGAGGCCGACGCCGCCCGGGCGGCTCCCTGGACCAGTGGATGGCGGCGGGACGCCAGTTGGTGGATGGGGTGGCCGGCGCCCGGCCGGGGTCGCGGGGTCAGGGCCGCTCCGGCTCCGCCCGTGAGGGGATGCGGACCGGCCTGGATGGGCTGGGCCGCTGGGTGGAGAACCGCGTCGACTGGTTCCTGGAAGGGGAGGACGACTGGTCCGAACCCTGGCAGGAGCGGCCGGCGCCCCGGGAGAGCTGGCCGTCGGAGCCGCCCCTGCCGGCCCCCGCCATGGAGCCCCCGCCCCGGTCTCCGGCTCAGCCCCAGACCGGGTCGGACCCCTGGCGTCCGCCGGAGCCGCGTCGCTCCAGGGTCCTGGATGACGCCCGGCCGGCGGATCGCCCGCAGCGGCCCAAGCGCTCCCTCGATGCGATCTCGCGCCGCACGGCTCCCCTGCTGCCCCCGGTCACGGAGCCTCCCCCCACCGGCCCCGGTCCGGCCCGGCCCCTGCCCCGCTCCAGCCGCCGACCGCGGGGTGGCGACGGCTGTGGGCAGGCCGTGTGACGGGGGGAGCCGACCCTGGCTGGACCTGCCACTAGGTTTGGGGTCCCCTAGCCATCCAGGCGATCCAGTCCATGAGCAACCTCATCGTGGTGGGCTTCCCCAAAGCCGAAGAGGCGGCGCAGGTGCGCCGGGAACTCGTTGACATCCAGCAGGAGCACCTCATCTCGCTGGAGGATGCGGTGGTGGTGGAGCGTGACGCCGAAGGCCAGGTGCATCTGCGCCAGGCGATCAATCTGGCCACCGCCGGGGCCCTCGGAGGGGGCTTCTGGGGGTCGCTGGTGGGTCTGCTGTTCCTCAATCCCCTGCTCGGGGCCGCCGTGGGAGCCGGGGTGGGGGCCGCCTCCGGCGCCCTCAGTGATCTGGGCATCAACGATGCCTTTCTGCGGGAGGTGGGCGAAACGCTGCCGAAGGCCAGCGCCGCCCTCTGCCTTCTGGTGCGCGACGCCACACCCGATCGGGTGATCGAGCGGCTGCGCAGCCATGCCCCCCACGCCAAGCTGCTGCGCACCAGCCTCAGCCACACTGATGAGGAGAAGCTGCGGGAGCTGCTCGATCTCAGCTGCAAACAGGCGGAAGCCCTGAGGCTGGGCTGATCCCTGTGCCGCCCAGGCCCCCGGCCGGGGTGTCGGGCAGCCCGGGGACGGCGTTCGGTGGGCGTCTCCGCTTCAGTGGCTGCCGCCCCGGCCGCTGTGGCCGGCTTTGCCGTGGCCATGGCCACCGGAGCGTTTGGCGGCGGCCGGACGCCTCTGGCCCGAGCGGGCCGGCGCCTGGGTGGGGCAGGGGGCGACCTGAAAATCCCAGCCCTTGTCCTGCAGCTGGCGGTTCACGGCCCCCACCAGCTCCTGGGGCAGGTCTTCAGCCATCTGTTCCGCCGAGGTGATGATCGACGGGGAGCCCTGTTTGAGTTCCCAGAGCAGTTCGGCCCACTGTTCCACCAGGGTGCGCTCGGAGCTGTCCCCGGCGCGGCCCTCGGAGAGAAGCACCAGGCCCTGGCCCTCCAGAGCGCGCTGACAGCCGCTCCGCTGCCAGACCGTGGCGCGGGCTCGGTGCAGACCGGAGCCGGGCTGGGCCAGGCCGAGGCGCAGGGCCTGATCGGTGGGTTGTCCGCCCGGTTCCCGCAGGCCGGCCTGGATCAGCAGACGACCGCAGGAGACCGCCGAGATGCCGAACAGGCGGCCGAGATCGGTGAGGGACAGCCAGGGCTGGGTAGGGCTGATGGACGGAGCCATGCGGAAGGACGCCAGCGGCGTCGGACGATGCGTTCAGTGCAGCCATGCTCTCTCAATCAGGCGCTACCGCAAGTTGTCAAGTGGAAACCGGCACAGGGGGCCAGCTCGTCAGGAATCGTCATGCCGTTGGCTGGGTCCGAGCCAGCGTTCCAGGGCCGGGGAGAACACTTCCCGGATCACGGTGAGTTCCCGGCCGCTGCGGAAGAAGCGGTAGTGGCGGCTCCAGAAGGGTCCTGGCTGGCCGAACTCCCGCTCCAGCCAGGGGGCCTTCACCTGGGCCAGGCCGTCCACCTCCCGGAACAGTTCGGCCCGCTCCGCGGTCAGACTGCGCCAGATCGGCTGGCTCCGGTCCCGCAGGTGGCGGTCGGCCTCGGCCTGGTTCCACCAGCTCTCGGCCCAGGCCAGGGCCTGCCCCCGGCAGCGCAGCCAGACCTGGCGCCGCAGGAGGGGGGGCTCCAGGTCCGCCACCTCCGGGGGGCGCAGGGCGTCGGCTCCGGGATCGGGGGCCATGGCGATCAGATCGATCGTCACCGGCGCTCCGGTGAGCAGGTGCAGGTGCCGTGTCGGGCTGCCGTCACCCAGCAGCAGCAACATCCAGGCGCCGCTCAGCTGGTGGGGAGCGCGGGCCTGCTGCACGGCCGCGCAGGGGGCCTGCCAGATCGGCGCCGGTGAGGTGAGCAGGGCCGACCCGTCCGTGGGCCCGGCGGGCCCGGTGGCCGCATGGACCGTGATGGTGCCCGCCATCGGGGTGCCCCAGGGGCGTTCAGGCTAAGCAGCTCAGCGCCGCCGGCGCTTGGGGCCGGGCGTCGGGGGGACTGGGCCCCGGGGCCCAGCAGTCGGCTCAGAAGCCACCGCTGATGCTGACCCGGCGCTGTTGGCCATCCCGTTCGATCACCACCGAATCCCCGGACGTGGAATGGAGCCGCCAGCCGGTGCCCCCGATCGTCTCCCCGACGGTGGCGTTGGTGGAGCTGCCCCCCATCTGGAAGATGGCCGACCCGCTCTGGCCCCTGGCCTGGACCACCCCGACCAGCATGGGCAGATCGCCGCCGCCGCCGGCCCCCAGCGCCGGTTCGGGTGGAGGTGCGGCCACCCCCAAGACGGAGGGCGTTCCATGGGCGGGGGGGGTGGGACCGGTCTCCCCCACCCAGCTGCCGAGTGCCGGGGCTCCGGCGGTGATCGTGCCGGTCACGGGCACGCTCAGGGGAGGCGCCCCCGGGCCGTTGAAGGCTCCGGCCTGCAACGGCCCCAGGTCCACCAGGCCCCCCGGGCCCGGCGGCGGCGCCTCGCCGGGCCCCGCCCCCGTCGTTGCCGGGTCGGCGGTGCCGGTGTCCCCGTTGATCGGACCCAGTGCCTTCAGCCGTTCGAGCAACTGGAGACTGCGCTCCTGACGCAGGGCCAGATCGGCCTGGTTCCAGCCTCTCCAGAGCAGCAGGCTGGCCGTGGTGCCCGCCAGGGAGATCAGCACCAGCAGCAGCAGCAGCAGCGGCCGGTTCGCCCCCGGGGGCCGGACCACCCCGCTCTGCCGGGAGGGAGGGACCGGTGGGGGCGGCGGCGGTGGGATCGAGCTGGGAGGCAGGCGGAACGGGGCCTCCCGCACGATCACATCGATCGGCCCCTGGGGGTCGACGGCGGGGAGGACCCTTCCCGCCTCCTGAGGGGGCATCAGCCGGGAGAACACCCGGTCCATCACCTGCTCCGCCCTGAGATCCCAGACCGCCCGGGCGAAGGAGATCGAGCGCGCACGGACCATGGCCTGGGCCTGGAGTTCAGGCGTCGTGTCGCGCCAGCGTAATCAGGGGCTTCCCGTTTTGGGAGGGCTCGGTGGTGGCGCCCGGTTCGTCACCCTGGCCCTGGGCCCGCTGACGGCAGCGCAGCTCCAGCCAGAGCAGCAGCGCCGTCACGTCGGCCGGACTGACGCCGGGGATCCGGGAGGCCTGCCCCAGGGTGAGAGGCCGCACGGCGGCCAGTTTCTCGCGGGCCTCCCGCGAGAGCGTGCCGATGGCCGCGTAGGCCACGTCGGCGGGAATGGGCCGGTGGCCCTGGCGGCTCACCCGCTCGATCTGCTGCTGCTGGCGCGCCAGGTAGCCGCTGTACTTGACGTCGATCTCGGCGCCCTCGCGCACGTCGAGCGGCAGGGCGGCGTCGGCCAGACCCTGGGCCACCAGATCGGCGCTGTGGACCCCGGATCGGCGCAACAGATCGGCCAGGGTGATTGACCCCCGGATCGGTGCGCCGCTGCGGGCCTCCGCAGCCACCGCCGCAGGATCGCTGGCCTTGAGCCGCACCGTTTCGAGGCGGCGCTTCTCGGCCTCGATCGCCTCCTGCTTGGCCGTGAACAGGGCCCAGCGGCGCCCATCGATCAGGCCGAGGTCATGGCCCAGGGGGGTGAGCCGGCGGTCCGCGTTATCACCCCGCAGCACCAGGCGGTATTCACTGCGGCTGGTCAGCACCCGGTAGGGCTCGCGCAGATCCTTGCTGACCAGATCATCGATCATGGTGCCGATGTAGCTGCCCTCGCGGGGGAACTGGACGGGCTCCTGCCCCCGCAGCAGCCGGGCGGCGTTGAGGCCCGCCACCAGCCCCTGGCCGGCGGCCTCCTCGTAGCCGGTGGTGCCGTTGAGCTGGCCGGCGGTGAACAGCCCCCGCACCCGCTTGGTCATCAGCGAGGGCAGGCACTGGGTGGCGGGGAGGTAGTCGTACTCGACGGCATAGGCCGGCCTCAGCATCACGCAGCGCTCCAGCCCCGGCAGGGTGCGCAGCAGCTCCAGCTGAAGCCGCTCGGGCAGGCCGGTGGAGAAGCCCTGGATGTAGAGCTCGGGGGTGTCGCGGCCCTCCGGTTCCAGGAAGATCTGGTGGCTCTCCTTGTCGGCGAAGCGCACGATCTTGTCTTCGATCGAGGGGCAGTAGCGGGGGCCTTTGCTGTCGATGAAGCCGCCGTAGATCGGCGTGAGATGGAGATGGTCCCGGATCAGTCGGTGGGTGGCCGCGGTGGTGCGGGTGAGGTGGCAGCTCATCGATTCACCGCTCACCCAGGCGGTGGGATCAAAGGAGAAGAAGCGTCCCTCGGCGTCGCTGGGCTGCTCCTCGAGCTGGTCGAGGGCGACGCTGCGGCGATCCACCCGGGCGGGGGTGCCGGTCTTGAGGCGATCGGTGCTGAAGCCGAGGGCGCGCAACGCTTCGGTGAGACCTTCGGCCGGGGCTTCGCCGGCCCGGCCCGCCGGCATCGACCGGTTGCCCACCCAGATGCGGCCCCCCAGAAAGGTGCCGGTGGTGAGGATGACGGCGCCGGCGGCGTAGACGCTGCCGAAGTAGGTGTGCACACCGATGACGCGGGCCTCAGCGGTGGTCTCCGTGCCGGGGGGGCCGGGGTCGCCCTCCACCTCCAGATCGGTGACCATCGCCTCGCGCAGGGCCAGGTTGGGGGTGTGCTGCAGCAGCTGCAGCATCTGGCGCGCGTACTGGCGTTTGTCGGTCTGGGCGCGCAGGGCCCAGACGGCCGGGCCGCGGCTGGCGTTGAGCACCCGTTTCTGCAGGGTCGTGGCGTCGGCCAGACGGCCGATCGCCCCGCCGAGCGCATCCACTTCATGGACCAGCTGGCTCTTGGCCGGGCCCCCCACCGCCGGGTTGCAGGGCTGCCAGGCGATGCGATCGAGGTTGAGGCTGAACAGGGCCGTGGAGACCCCCAGCCGCGCCGCCGTGAGGGCGGCCTCGCAGCCGGCGTGACCGCCGCCGACCACGATCAGCTCGAAGGTTTCGGTGGGCGCGACGCTGAAGGCCATGCCCTCAATGTATGGGGGGACGAGAGCTCAGGGCGCCTGCACCAGGCCATCGCCGCGGTCGAGCACGTCGACACCCGGGGCGAAGCCGGACACGCTGGCCGAAGCCCGCAACCGCGCCTGGACCCCGCCGGCGTTCACGGGGATGCCCTGATCGCGACTGGCCTGCCACCAGAGGGCGGCCACCCCGGCGGCGTGGGGCGTGGCCATGCTGGTGCCGTTGAAGGACACCAGTCCGCCCCCGGAGCGTGCCGAGAGCACGTCCACTCCAGGCCCTGAGAGGGTGGGATTGGTGTTGGAGAACGGGGCCACGCTGTACCCGCCGGGGCCCTCCCCCACCGCCCCCACCGAGATCACCCCCAGGGCCGCCGCCGGCACCGAGGCGGACACTTCGAAGGCGGGGTTCTCGTCACGCCGCGATTCGTTGCCGCTCGCCGCCACCACCACGCTGCCGCCGTTGAACGCCGCCCGGGCCTCGATCATCGCCAGCAGGCGATCGAACATGCGGAGGTTCATGCGGTATCCCTCCAGGGCGGCATCGGCGGCCAGATCGGCGGGCCAGCCCTGGCGGATCAGGCTCTCCACCAGGCCGGGGAAGTCGAAGCCGAGCGACATCGAGATCACCTGGGCGCCGGAGCGGGAAGCCCATTCGATGCCGTTGAAGAGCATCTCGGAGCCGCCCGAGCCGTCGTCGCCGAGCACCTTGCCGATCAGGGCCCGGCCCACCCCGGGGGCCACCCCGATGCGGCGGCCGTCGACAGGGCGTCCGAACACGGTGCCGGCGCAGTGGGTGCCGTGCCCCTGCCGATCACCGTTGCCGGAGCCGCTGAAGTCCTCCTCCTCGAGGGTGACGCCCACAAAGGCGGAATGGCCGGCATCGATGCCGGTGTCCAGGATCGAGACACTGACCCCCTCGCCGTCGTAGCGGCTGGCGTCGGCGCCCACGGCCCGCACCCCCCAGGTGGACCCGGTGCCCGAGTCGCCTGGAGTGCTGACGAGGCGGGGACGGATCAGGCGGGTGGGGATGGAGCGGGCCACACCGAGCACCCCCGGGTCGCGGGAGGCCTCTCGCAGGTCGAGGGCGTCGAGGGCCTCCACCGTGATCGAGGGCTCGGGGGGGAGGCTGGTGGCGGCGCCGGTCCCGAAACTCTCCAGGGCCAGGGAAGGGGCGCCCCAGGGGGTGGCCAATCCGGCGCCCCGGCGGGGTTGATTCAGATCACGAAGTAGAATGAAGTCCTGTGACATACCCATCGGCTTGTACTCGCGACCTTGGCCGTTCTGGTGTTACTCGGCATTAGAAATCCAGTCAAGTTGCCATGATCGACGCGGGCCTTGATCTCCAGCAGCACCCTCACCTTCGCCGCCAGGTTCATCACCGATGGCTCCCGCACCTAAGCGGCCCGGCAAGCGAAGCCGCCACCAGCCCGCTCGGCCGCCCCGGGGTCCACGGTATGCCTGGAATCGTCATGACGATTGATGTCGGAGGGGACCAACTCCTGAACGGTTCGTACGTGTTGCATCGGTCGCCATGATTATCGATTCCTCCTTCATGCAGCTGCTCGAGGCCACCGAAGCACGCTTTCGCGATCGCCGGCAGGTCCGCGCCGACCACCAGCAGCTGGTCGGCAGCGGCCGCGTGGCCGAGGCCAACCCGGAGGAGCTGGTGGCCTGCCGGATCGCCCGGCTCGGCGGCGGCGGTGGACCGGGCCGGACCGCGCCGACCCTGCAGCGGGGCCTGGAGCGCGTGATGGGCTTCAACGACCTGATGAGCATCCGCTTCCTGGAGGACGGGCTGCGCAAGTCCATGGCCGTGGCCCGGATCCGGATCGCCGCGGCGGATGGCACCGTGCGGGGGTACGGCACCGGCTTTCTGGTCTCGCCCCGGTTGCTGCTCACCAACCAGCACGTGCTGCCCACCCCGGAGGTGGCCGCCGGCAGCCAGGCGGAGTTCAACTATCAGCTGCGGATCGACGGAACGCTGCGGCCATCCCAGACCTTCGCTCTCGAGCCCGGCCGCTTCTTCCTGGCTGATCAGGGGCTGGATTACGCCCTCGTGGCCGTCCGGCCCGACGCCGGCCTGGCCGCCTTCGGCTGGCTGCCGCTGATCGAGGAGCAGGGCAAGGTGCTGGTGGGGGAGTGGGTGAACATCGTGCAGCACCCCAACGGCGAGCCCAAGCAGCTGGCGATCCGCGAGAACCGGGTCATCGATGAACTGGACCTCTTTCTCCACTACCTCACCGACACGGCGCCCGGATCCTCCGGTTCGCCGGTGTTCAACGATCAGTGGGAAGTGGTGGCCCTGCACCATTCCGGCGTGCCGAAACGAACCGCCGGCGGCCAGATCCTCTCGATCGACGCCCGTCCCTGGGAGCCGTGGATGGGGGAACACCGCATCGCCTGGGTCGGCAACGAGGGCATCCGCGCCAGCCGCCTGGTGGCCCATATCCGCTCCCAGGCCGAAGCCGACCCCCGGCTGCAACCCCTGGTCCACGAGCTGCTGGAGGCGCGAGCGCCGGCGCCGGACCCGGACGGGACCCCGCTCCCCTCGGTGGTCCCTCCGCCGGTTTCCCGGCCGCTGCCGCCGGAGCTGGTGGTCCCGCCGGGGGGAAGCCGCTGGACGATCCCGCTCACCCTCAGCCTGACCCTGGGGGAGATGCCGGGCCCCGTCGAGCCTGCCGCCCTGCGACAGGCGCTGATCGACCTGGCCGAAGCCGCCCGGCGCCCCTACTTCGACGCCAGGGCCGATCAGGAGGCGGCCGAGACCTACTACGCCGGGATCGCGGCGGATGGTTCCAGCGGCGATCGCTTCGAGTCCCTCAGTGCCCTGCTGCGCTCGAGCCACACGCGAACCGTCTCCTACAGGCCGGCGGAGCATCTCTACCCGTGGGTGGATCTCCACCCGGATCTGCGTCTGCGCAGCATCTATTCCGGTCAGGAGTTCGATCCGGCGGCGCTGATCCGCGAGGACTTCCGCATCGACCAGGAGCGGAGCCATCAGCTGGAGGCCTTCCTGGGGCGTGAAACGGCGGGCCTCCACCCCCTGACGGCCCGGCAGATCACCGAACAGCGGGAGGGGCTGGAGGCCGCCCTGCCCTACAACTGTGAGCATGTGGTCCCCCAGTCCTGGTTCAACCGCCGGGAGCCGATGCGTGGCGACCTGCACCATCTGTTCACCTGCGAGCGGCGGTGCAACAGCTTTCGCAGCAACATCCCGTACGACGAGTTCCCCGATTTCAACGAGGCCGTGCTGGATCCGTGCGGCAAGCGTGTCGACGATCGGTTCGAGCCGCTGCGGGGCAAAGGCCCGGTGGCCCGGGCGGTGTTGTACATCCTGCTGCGTTACCCCGGCCTGGTGGGAGATCAGGCCGGCGAGATGCCCGCCGCCCGCCTGCCCACCCTGCTGGCCTGGCACCGCGACCATCCCGCCGAGCTCTACGAGAAGCACCGCAATGCGGCCATCTTCGCGCTCCAGGGGAACCGCAACCCCCTGATCGATCAGCCGGATTGGGCCGATCGGATCGCGTTCCAACGGGGGATGGGTTGAGGGGAGGAGCAGCGGTGTGCCCCGCGGATCTCGGCCGCATACCCGGCGTCTTCGGTGCCGAAGACCCGGTCCCAGAGGGTGAAGTAGAGCCCGAAGTGCACCCGCTGCCGGGCGTGATGGATCGAGTGGTGGGCCGGACCGATCACCCAGCGGCCGAGCCAGTGATGGGGAAAGCGCAACGGCAGGTGGTCGAGCCCCAGATGGTTCACGATCGCCCACACCGTCATGGTGGTGAGCACCGCCAGCAGCGTGACCAGGTGCAGCGGCAGCAGCATCACCACGGCGATCAGAAACAGCGCCTGCACCAGGGCCTCGAGCGGATCGAAGGCGAAGGAGGTCCAGGGGGTGGGCTGGCGGGAGCGGTGGTGACCCCGGTGGAACCAGGCGTAGAGGGCGCGGTGATGGAAGAGGCGGTGGGTGGCGTAGAAGAATCCGTCCTGGAGCAGCAGCACCGTGAGGTAGCTCAGGGGCAGATACCACCAGCCGTATTGCTGGGGCTGGCTGTAGAGGCGGGTGAGGCCGAGGCCCTGCAGGGTCATCAGGCTGGCCGTGGCCAGGGCGAACACTCCGGCGGAGAGCACGGAGAGGCGGATGTCGTGGCGAATTCCTTCACCGGCCTGGACGGAGTGGGCATAGAGCAGCCACCAGGATCCACCGGCCACCAGAAAATAGCGGGCCAGGATGATGGTGAAAAAAAGGATTCCGTAGGAGATAAAGGAGTGCGATCCGAAGAATGACGTGATCTCCACGGGATCGATCTGGAGTCTGGTCATGACGATGATCTATTCCCTTTTCCTGCTTCCATCGCCAGCCTAGGTGTGACGCTTCTCGCCAGCCAGCGCGGCCCTGCGGGAACCCGTATCCGCCCTCACCCGGGAGACTCCGACGCGGAGGATGGCGGGGCCGGACGATCGGGGCACTCTGACAGGCGCGGCAGCAACTGCACCAGATTGCAGGGCAGGGTGCCGGCGTCGAGCTGGGCACGGATCAGCCGGTCCCAGGCGGTGGACACGGCATCGAGCGAACCAGGCAGCACGAAGATCACCGTGCCGTTGGCCACCCCCGCGAGGCAGCGGCTCTGCAGGGTGCTGGTGCCGATCGTCTCGAACGAGAGCACGCGGAACAGCTCCCCGAACCCCTCGATCGTCTTGTCGAGCAGGGGGGCCACCGCCTCGGGGCTGCCGTCCCGTCCGGTCAGACCGGTGCCACCGGTGCTGATCGCCACCTGCACCGCCGGATCGGCGATCCAGCCACTCATCACGGCTCGGATCGCGTAGCGGTTGTCGGGAACGCAGCGGCGCTCCTGCAGCCGATGGCCCGCCCCCTCCAGGCGCTGCTGCAGGGCATCGCCGGAGGGATCGCCGCAGCCGGGATCGGTGCTGCGCCGATCGGACACCGTCAGCAGGGCGATGGCGAGGCTCACGGGGGGCTGGCGGCGGCGGCACACGGCAGCATGATCGGCGCCAGGCTGTGGTGCCGCCAGTGGCCGTCCACCTTCTCCGCCAGCAGGGGGGTGAGGCGGAACCGCAGCGGCGTGCTGCCCGCCACATCCACCCGCAGGGCGGAGTAGGGGCGCCGCCGGGTGCTCCCCTGGCCCGAGCGGCCCACGAACAGCTCGGAGCGGGCGACGGGGCGCTCCCGGCCGGGGGGGCCCTCCAGCAGCTCGGCACCCTCCGGGCGCTGGCGCCGCAGGCTGTAGCCGCCGCCGCCGCAGATCACCCAGGGGATGCGGGCGTCGCCGTGGCCGGTGTCGCCGGTGCGCAGGACCTCGAGGCAGTGGGCGTGGCCACCCAGGCCGAGGCTCACCAGGGGGCGGCCGCCGGCCCGAGCCCCCACCCGGCGAGCCACCTGATCCAGCACCCGGCGCAGCTGATGGCGCACGGCGAGCGTCTGGCCCTGGTCCCACTTGCTCGCCTCGGTCACGTAGGGGGGATGGTGAAGCACCAGCACGCGGCCCCGCGCCGCCGGATCGCTCCAGGACGCCACCAGGCCATCCTCCAGCCAGTTCAGCTGCTCCTGATCCACGGCGCCGGCTTCGCCGCCGCCGGCCAGCTGCTTGTCCACATCGCGGATCTCCTCCTCGATCCGCTCGATCGATCCGCCGAGGTCGTCGCGCTCCTCCTCGGCGGCGACGGGATCCAGCAGCGTGTCGTCCAGGCGTCGCAGCCGGCTTGCCCGCGCGGCCTCCAGGCGGGTGCGCATCAGCCGCAGCCGCTCGCGGCGGCGCGGCTCGGGGGCCGCCGGAGTCAAGGGCTGGTTGAAGGTGTTGGAGTCGAGAGCGAACACATCGACGCCGGCCCAGCGCAAGCGGTAGTAGCGATTGGGCAGGCGGGTGAAGCGGCCGGGGCGGTAGTTCAGACAGCGCACGCCATCGCGGAGCCCGTCGTAGTGGCGATCCAGATGGGGGCCGAGCTCCCGCTCCGGCAGGGCGCCCAGTCCATCGAGAAAGGCCCGGGCGTAGGCCTCCCCCACGAAGGAGCCATGGCAGCCGACATCCAGATCGACCACCCGGCCCAGCAGCCGCCGCAACGGGGCGGTGGCCAGGGAGATCAGGCCCAGGGGCACGGGCAGGTCGTAGTAGTCGTGGTTGCCGGGGACGGGCAGGAACGGGAGCCGGAACGTCATGCGGTCGTAGGCGATGCGGCGGGGATCGTCGCCGCCCACCAGCCACTCCCGGTACGGCGTGATGAAGTTCTGCCGGTACTGCTCGCTGGAGCCCACCAGGTACACCACATCGCCGGTATGCAGCACGAAGCGGACCCCCCGCTCCGGGCCGCCCTGGGCAAACAATCCCTCGGCCACCTGCCGCTGCGGGCTGTCGTCGGAGCGGTGGCGCCCGCTGCCGCTGTCCCCCAGCACCAGGAAGGAGAAGGGGTCAGGCCGTTGCGGATCGCCCTCCAGCGCCAGCCGGCAGGGATCGATGCCGCGGCGGGCCAGCTCGGGGTGGCCCCGGCGGCCCCGTTCGTCCATGCGGCGGATCTTGGTGGCGATCGGCGCCTCGGAGGCCAGGTTCATCGCCGGGCCTCGGCGGGGGGCAGCGGGGCGAGCACGGTGAGCGCCTCCGGCAGCGCCCGGAAGCTGACGGCGCCGGCCTCGAGGATCTCGCCGTCGATCACCAGCTTCTGCACCGGGTCGGTGCTGATCGTGATCCGGCTGGCCCGCAGACAGAGCAGGTCGTCGCGGTTGGCGGGGCTGCGCACCACCGCCGAGGCCAGCAGGGAGGCCAGTGTGTTGAACCCCTGCAGCCGCGACTCCGGCATGGCGATGGTGATCTCCAGCAGGCCGTCGTCGGGGATGACCCGGCCGAAGCCCTGGGCCAGCACGGAGCTGGCCGGCGCCACATTGGCCACGGTGATCGCGACGGCCTGCAGGTCGATGGGGCGACCGTCGACCTCGAGGCGCGCCAGGAAGGGTTCCTGGGCCACCATCTGCTGGGCCCCGGCCAGCACGTAGGCCAGCGGACCGAGCATGGTCTTGAGGTCGCGGGAGGCACGATCCACCATCTCCGCCTCGAAGCCGAGCCCGGCCAGCAGGATCATCGGCCGATCGTTGCAGTCGGCGGCATCGAGCCGGCGGGTGTGGCCGGCCAGGATCGTGTCGCAGGCCCCGGGCAGATCGGCGGGAATCCCGAGCGCGGCGGCGAAGGCGTTGGCGGTGCCGCGGGGGAGTACTCCCAGGGGGATGCCGGTGTCGATCACCGCCCCAGCCACGGCGGAGATGGTGCCGTCGCCGCCGCAGGCCACGATCAGGGCGTCACCGGGATCGGTGGCGGGCCGGGCCTGGATGATCGCCACCAGGGCGCGGGTCTGCTCGGCCGGATCCTGATCGGGCCGGGTCATCACCACCGACAGCAGCAGCTGCGGTTCCAGCAGGGAGCGGATCAGGGCCAGGTCGGCGTTGGGATCCCCCTGGCCGGCCACCGGGTTGAACACGACAAAGGCGAGGCGGCTGTGGGCCAGCCCGCGCAGGGCCAGCCCGGCGGTGGCCTCATTCAGCGCCAGCGGAACGTCGCGCAGGGTGCAGGCGCGCAGCAGCAGGCCCAGGTCGGGAGCGGGGGCGAACGGCGCCGTGGGGTCGACGAAACAGATCACCGCCGCGATGCCCCCGGTGAGGATGCGCCCGGCCAGCTGGATGTCGCCGCCATCAGCCAGGGCGTTCAGCTCCCCGATCGCCAGAGCACGGGTGCGGCCATCGTTGCGCAGCCGGTTCGCCAGATCGGCGCAGCTCAGCAACGGCATCCCGGCCAGGGAGGGGGCGTGGGTCCCGAGCCAGTCGAGCAGCGCCTCGGTGCGGGCCTCCGTTGCCAGCAGAGCCAGGGCTGGGGACATGCGCGGCGGCTCGGCGGGGGGCGTGGCAGGCTCCATGGTCGCGGACGGGCGCCACCAACGCTGTCGCGCAACCCGGCCAGGTGTTCCGGGCTGCTCGATCCCGCCGCGACCCTGGGCCGAGCCGCCCTCACCAGGTGTCCGGCGGCAACGACGAGCGTGCCTCCCGCAGCAGCTGGGAAGGTTTCACATGGAAGCGCTGCTGGAAGTCGACGCTGAACAGGCTGAAGGAGCGATAGCCGCACCGGCTGGCGATGCTGGCGACCGTGTCGCCCGGGGAGGGGTTCTGCAGCAGCTGGCGGGCCCGATCGAGACGCTGGCTGCGGATCCACTGGGTCACCGTGCAGCCCAGTCGTTCCTGGAAGGCATATTGCAGCGCCCGGCGGGAGTAATGGCTGTGCTCCTCCAGCCTGGTGAGATTGAGGGGCTCCGACAGGTTGAGCCGGATGAAGTCGATCAGCGCATCGAAGGCGTCCCGTCCCTGCCGATCCCTCTGGGTCAGCCGATCCAGAGGACTCCCGACGCGGACCTCCGGCAGTTGCAGGGCCGCCATCAGGCGATAGATCCGATCATCCGCCTGCAGGCGATCCACCAGGCCCTGGCTGCTGATCAACCGCTCGGCCAGACCGATCTCCTGGCGCAGCAGGTTCTGCAGCGCGATCTCGATCGGATCGGAGCTCGGATCCCAGCTGCGGGGATGGGTGATCGCCTCCTGCCATGCCTCGGGCTGATCGGCCAGGCCTGCCATCGCCTGGGCCGTTTCGAGCAGACGCTCGGGATCCAGCTGAAACACCACCAGGCTGACCTGGGTGCTCTCCCAGGAGAAGGCTTCTCCGGAGAGCAGCAGGCAACCCTCGTCCCCGCAGGACCACTGGCTGGAATCCTGCCGGATCCGCTGGTCGCCCCCATAGCCGAGGAAGACGGTGAGGCCCCGCCGATCGGCCGTCACCAGCCGCGCCGGCGGGAGCACGGCGGCATCCACAAGGAGGCTGCCCAGCCAGGTGCTGACCCCGTAGTGCCACCAGGGCAGTGACGGACCGGCGCTGACCAGCTCCCGCAGGGGCAGCACCGATCCGATCAGCTCCGCGCTGGACTCCAGGCTCTCCAGCAGCACCAGTCGCCGCTGGAAAGGATTCTCCAGGGAGACCGGTGGGGCGCTCATGGCCTGGTGTGCATGGGGGACCTCGGGGGGCCTGTCTAGTTTGAGGATCCTCCAGGCAGACGAGGTTCGCATTGGAGCGAGGCGAACTCGATCATGTGGTGGGCATCGGGGCCTCGGCAGGGGGGCTTGAGGCGATCCAGGAGCTGAGCGGCTCCCTGGTGCCCAACGGCCGGATCACCTACGTGGTGGCCCAGCATCTGGCCCCCGAGCATCGCAGCCGGATCGTCGAGCTGGTGGCCCACGCCACCGACCTGCGGGTGATCACCGCCACCGATGGGGCCCAGCTCAACGCCGGCGTGATTGCCATCGCGCCCCCCAATCATGACCTGGTCGTCGAGGGGGACCGGTTGCGGCTCCGCGAGCCCACCCCCCGCTTCGGTCCCAGTCCCTGCATCGACCTGCTGTTCGAATCGATCGCCGACCAGTGGGGGGACCGGGGGGTGGCGGTGGTGCTCTCCGGCACAGGGGCCGATGGCGCCCGCGGGGTGCGGGCCGCCGGCGGGCTGACGATCGCCCAGGCCCCGGAGGAGGCCAAGTTCGATGCCATGCCCCGCGCCGCCATCCATCTCGATGGCGCCGACCTCGTGCTGGAGGCGAAGGCCATCGGCGCGCGCCTGGCCGAGCTCTGTGCCGCCGGGGCGCACTGGATCGAGGGCCCACGGCTGGACACCGAGCCGCTCCAGCTCAGCGCCGTGACCGGACCGTTGAAGCAGGCCACCGGCATCGACTTCTCCCAGTACAAGGAGACGACCCTGCGCCGCCAGGTGCAGCGCCGCATGGCGATCCGCCAGGTGAGCTGCCTGGCGGACTATCTGCCCCTGCTGGCCGCCGAGGCCGAGGAAGCGAAGGCGCTGCTGCAGAACCTGCTGGTCACCGTGACCAGCTTCTTCCGGGACCCTGCCGCCTTCGAGGCCCTGGGCGAGGCCCTGGCCGCCGGCCTGGATCAGCGGGACTCCCAGGAGCGGCTGCGGGTGTGGGTGCCCGGTTGCGCCACGGGCGAGGAGGTCTACAGCCTGGCCATGGTCATCAGCGGGCTGCTCGGGAATCCGGCCGACCTTCCCACGCTGGTGAAGATCTTCGGCACCGATCTCGATGAGCAGAGCCTGGCGATCGCCCGCCGGGCCGTCTATCCGATCTCGGCGGCCAAGGCCATCCCCGATGAATTCCGGCAGCGCTTCGTGTTCGAGCGGGAGGGCGAGATGGAAATCCGTGAGGTCCTGCGCAGCTGTGCCGTCTTCGCCCGTCATGACGTCGGCGACGACCCCCCGTTCCCCAGCCTCGATCTGATCTCCTGCCGCAACACCCTCATCTATTTCACCGCTCCGATGCAGGATCGTGTGCTGGATCGATTCCGATTCGGCCTGGTCCCCGGCGGTCTGTTGCTGCTGGGCAGCTCCGAGTACCTGGGCAGCCGGGACGCCGGCTTCGAGGTCGCCAACGCCGAGCACCGCCTCTATGCCCGCACCCAGGAGGGGGCGCGGCGGCCGCGGCAACCCCTGGGGCCGTCGTCCCAGCGCGTGCCCCTCCCCATGGCGCCGACGGGCCAGTTCTCGGTGCTGCGCGAGACCGTGCCCGAGCAGCACATGGCGTTGCTCGAAGCCCTGACCCGGACCCTCTGCCGGCCTTGCCTGGTGCTCGACGAGCATCACGATCTGGTGGAGGTGATCGGCGATGTCTCGCCCTACTGCCGGGTGCCCGAGGGTTGGTTGACTGCCGCCGCCAACGGCTTTCTGCGGCCCGAACTCCAGCCCGAGGCGCGGGCCCTGTTCCTGATGGTGCGGGCCGATGGAGTGGCGGTCAGCAGCCAGACCCTGCGCCTGGATGACCTCGACGGCGCCCTCCGCCTGGAGGCCCGGCCCCTGCGTGTGGGGGAGCGGAGTCTGACCCTGCTGACCTTCGTGACACCGCCGGATGACACCGAAAGCGGGGCGGCCGGAGCTCCGCTGGCGGTGCGGGATGCCGCCTTCGACGAGGAGATCGAACGGCTGGAGCGTGAGCTGCTGGGCAGTCAGGAGACCCTGCGGCGCTCCCTGGCCGAACTGGAGCAGGCCAACGAGGAGCTGGAGGCCTCCAACGAAGAGCTGCAGGCGACCAATGAAGAGCTGGGCACCCTGTACCAGCAACTGCGGGCGCGCAGCGAGCAGCTCGAGCAGCTCAACGTGGAGCTGGAGAACATCCAGACCTCCCTCAGCCAGGGCATGGTGATCGTCGATCAGCGGTTGTGCGTCACCCGCTTCTCCCCGCTGGCTGTGCGGGTGTTCGGCCTGGTCCCGAGTGACATCGGCCTGCCGCTGCTGGGGATTCCCACCACGGTGTCGTTACCCGGGCTGCGCGAGGCACTGCAGGCCGTTGTTGATGGCAGGCCTCGCCACAGCATCGAGGCCAGCAGCGAGGCCAGCAGCGAGGACGTGTCCTACCTGGTCCAGGTGCTGCCCTACCTGGAGCGGGACGGCCGCCGGCGCGGCGCCATCATCACGCTCACCGATGTGTCCGAGCTGGTGGGGCTCCGGCAGGCCGCCGAATCGGCGCTCAGTGAATTCTCCAGCCTGACCGACGCCCTCGATGAGGCGGTCTGGAAGTTCGATCCCAGCCAGAATCATCTCCTCTACGTGAGCAAGCGGATCCACGCCCTGACGGGATGGACATCGGCCGAGGTCTGCGACCGGCCCGGGCTGCTCGATGGGGCCATCGACCCGGAGGACCGCCTCCGGGTGCAGGAGGCCCGCGACCTCGGCCGCGGCAGCTGGTCGGTGCGCTATCGCCTCACCACCCAGGATGGCCGCAGGATCTGGGTGGCCGAATCGGCCCGGGTCGTGAAGGACGGTCCAGGCCGTTTCGTGGTGGGAACCCTGGCCGCCCTGAGCGGGGTAGAGGCCCTGGAGGGGGGCTCCCCCGAACGTTCGGCCGTGTTCGAAGCGGTGTTCCAGGCCGCCGGCGTCGGCGTGGCCGTCTGCAACGCGCAGCGGCAGGTCACGATGGCCAACGAGGCCTTCGCCCGGATGGTCGGAGTCGAGCCGGGATCGCTGGTGGGGGTGCCCGCCGCGACGTTCTGTCCACCGGAGGCGATGGAGGGCCTGATCGCAGCGGCACCGGTGAGCGGCCGCCACCTGGAGTTCCGCAGCCGGGATGGATCGGTCCGCCCGGTGGAGGCGGAACTCCGCCCGCTGGGGGGGCGCCGGCCAGACGGTCTTCGCGCTCATCCTGAGGGATCGATCGTGAGGCCATGTAGTCGAGAGGTGCTGATTTGTCGCCCCGGCGCAAGGCGCCGGCCCGGTGGAGCGAATTCACCGGAACTTCCATAGAATCTTCATACAAATTCAAGAAGATGGCTGCTCGCCATGGCGGGAAGTCAGGCCCTTGATTAAGGGTCTGGCCAGCGAGAATCCGCTGCCCTGATCGCGTTCATCCTCTGCAGATCACCCGCAGGGCCGGAAGCCCTGCACGACTGTTTCGCCGCCTGCAGGAGTGACCTGCCCCATCCTTCCGCCCCGGCTGCCGTCCCTCCCCCGCCGGCTTCCGAACCACCCTCCGGGTTCCCGTCATCGCTTCCGATGGCTCCGCGTCGATCACCCCTGCATGGACCTGGCCTGCACTCCCCCGTGACCTCCCCTGTCCCCCAGGCTGACGGTGATCCGGCCCAGCCCCTGGATGATCTCCGCTGGGTCTGGACCCTGTTCGTGTGCGGC
Organism: Cryptocyanus atlanticus LEGE 06306; assembly: GCF_056633155.1. Lineage (NCBI taxonomy): Bacteria > Bacillati > Cyanobacteriota > Cyanophyceae > Synechococcales > Prochlorococcaceae > Cryptocyanus > Cryptocyanus atlanticus. The sequence continues at coordinate 110,513 of NZ_JBSJOZ010000004.1, read as the reverse complement.
ATGGCCGACCGCTCGGCCGCGGCGATGGTCGGAATCCGCAGTCTCTGCGATCGGGCGCTTCACGAACGGGTGACGCTGCGGATCACCGACGTCCAGTCGGATCCCCGGGCCGCGATCCAGGCCGGAGTGGTGGCCATCCCCGGCCTGCTGGCGGGTCGCCCACCATCGCCGGTGTCGGTCACGGCGGAGTCCAGCGACCGCGATGGGCTCAGCGGGACCATCGCTGGCCTCGAGGCGGAGATCGAGCAACTCAAGGCCCTGCTGGCGGTCATCACCGCTGGCGCTCCCGATGCCCTGCTGCTGGGTGGCGGCGAGGCGGCCGGCACCGGCAGGCTGTACACCCAGACCAGCGCCAACGATCCCTACCGCCTGTTCGTGGAGCAGATGGCCGAAGGGGCCGCCACTCTCAGCGGCTCCGGCCTGTTGCTCTACACGAACCAACGGCTGGCGGATCTGCTCGGGCGGCCCCGGGAGTCCCTGCTGGGCCGCCTTCCACCTGCTCCGGCCCGACGCCCGCGCGGTGCGGGTTCTGGGGGCCGTCCGGGGGCTCCGCAGCGAAGGAACCGCCCGCTTGAGCCTGATCGTCACGGATCTGAGCGGCCTCCAGAGCGACGGCCCCCTGGTGCCCCGGGCCGCCGAGGGCCCCCGGCTCGAGCGCTGGTGACGGCCAGGGCTTCCGGCAGCCAGCCTCCATCCGGATTGGAAGTGGCCTCAGCCGTTTCGGTCCGTCGCTCGATCGGTCCCGTCCTTCGATCGACCGCCTGCCAGCCCGGGTTCAGGCAGAGCTGCCGATCGGTCAACCTGTTCGGGTGGCGCCCCTGGGGCGCAAACGCCCGTCTGCTCCAGCTCCGATGCCCCGTCCCTCCCCCTCCGCCCGCCGCATCGTCCGCCTGGCCCTGGGGCTGGCCGGGCTGGGCGCGGCCTGGTGGGGGTTTTCCGTCGCCGCCCAGGCGCGGACGCTGCGGGTGGGCGTCGCCGGCTCCGCCCCCTTCGTGATCCGGCAGGGGGCCTCCACCGAGGGGATCAGTGTGGATGTCTGGCGGGACTTCGCCTCCGCTGAGGGAGTGCCCTACGAACTGGTGCCCCAACCGTCCACGGGGGCCAGCCTCGAGAGCGTGGCCAGGGGGACGCTGGATGTGGCCATCGGTCCGATCAGCATCACTCCGGATCGGCTGATGATCGATGGAATCGAATTCACCCAGCCGTACTTCATCAGCCACGTGGGGTTGCTGGTGTCCGAATCAACCCCGGGCCTCTGGAGGCGGCTCCGCCCGTTCTTCGGCTGGGCGGCCCTCTCCTCGGCCGGTGTGCTGCTGATCTGCCTGTTCACGGTGGGAAATCTGATCTGGCTGGCGGAGCATCGGGATAATCCCGATCATTTTCCGCGTCATTACATCCGTGGCGTGGGCAATGGCATGTGGTTCGCCCTCGTCACCCTGACCACCGTGGGCTATGGCGACCGGGCCCCTGTGACGGGGGTCGGCCGCTGGATCACAGGCCTGTGGATGGTCGTGTCCCTGATCGCCGTCTCGTCGATCACGGCCGGTCTGGCTTCGGCCTTCACGATCTCCCTGGCCCGGCTGGGCGGCACGCGTCTGACCGAGCCGGCCGACCTGCGTGGGGCTTCGATCGCGGTGGTGCGGGGCACCACGAGCGTGAAATGGGGCACCCACTACGGTGCTCGGCTGACCAGGGCGGGCTCCCTGGCGGAGGCCATTGACCTGCTGGAGTCCGCCCAGGTGCAGGGGGTGATCTTCGATCGGCCCGCCCTCAAGTATCACCAGCTCCAGCACCCCGATACCCGGCTGAAGCTGGCCCCCTTCACCCTGGCGACGGAACCCTATGGGATCGCGATTCCCAGCGGCAGTGCGCTTGAGCGTCCGCTCGACATCGCCCTGGTGCGCATGCAGAGCCAGGGCCGCACCAGCGACATCGCCGATCGCTGGATCGAAGCGTTGCCTGGCCAGTGAACGCCCGAGCAGGAGTCCTGATCCAGCCCCGGCTCGGATCCGACGGATCCTGAGGCGCCAGGGCGTGCTGTGGCTGGCGGAAGGCGCGGGAGATCTTGATACGCTTTCGGAGCGGACACCACCCCCCACCGGGCCCATGGGCGTCACCAGAATCAATCACCGTTTCGCCGGCTGGCTGGCCGCCTTCGGCGCGGCCTGCCTGGGCCTGGGAGGCTGTGATCCAGGGAAGCCGCTGGCATCCCCAGCACCGGGCGGGGACCTGCAGCCGCCGGCTCCGGCCAACGCCCCAGCCCCGCTGCAGGATTCCATCCTGCGTTCGGGCCGGTTTGTGGATGGTGAGCATCCCACCCAGGGGGAGGCACGAGTTGTCAAGCGCAATCAGCAGCGAATTCTCGAGTTGGATTCAACCTTCTCAACCTCCACATCCGGCCCTGATCTGGTTGTGATTGTTCATCGATCAAACGATGTGATCGGCTCAAGCCTGCCCCCCGCTTTTCCGATCGACGAGGATGACTATGTGATTCTGGCCCCCCTGAAGGATTACCGTGGAGCCCAGAGTTATCGGATTCCAGATCAGATTGATCTCGACGACTATCCATCCGTTGCGATCTGGTGTCGTCGCTTCAATGCCACCTTTGGAGCGGCTGCGCTGAAGCCCTGATCCTGAGCGGTGGCGGCGTCCGGCCTTGGCCCCCGATCTCGAGAGCGAGTTCATCCGTGTCAGGGTTGGCCGGAGGCAGTCCCATCGATCCGGTGGCCTCTGCGCCCGGTCCAGCTGTTGCTCCCGCCCATGAACCTGTCTGCTCCCCTTCCCCGCTCGCTGGTGCTGGGCCTCGCCTTTCCGGTGGTGGTCCTGAATCTCTGGGTGTTCAGCTCGCTCTATCGCGCCTTTGAAGGCGTGTTCTCCACCTTCATCCTGGCGGGGGTGATCGCCCTGATTCTCAACCTGCCAGTGCGCCAGTTGCAACAACGGCTGGGCTTCCAGAGGGCCTGGGCGATCGGAGCGGTGTTCCTGCTGTTCAGCGGCGGCGTGGTGCTCGCCAGCGCCACCGCCCTTCCCGTGCTGGCGATTCGCTTCATCGGGTTCGCCCAGGTGCTGCCGGAGTGGATTGATTCCAGCGTCAGCCGGTTGGTGCAGGTGAGCGGCAGGGCCAACGAGGCGGGCTTGCCCATTGATGCCGCCGCGATCATCGAGGCGGTGGCGGCCAATGTGAAGGAGCAGCTCGAGAGTGTGCTGCTCGGCATTCCGGGCTTCATCTCCGGGTCCCTGGGCAGTTTCTTCAGTATCTTCTTCCTGTTCGTGCTCACCGTGTTCTTCCTGATCTATGGCGGTGAGCTGGTCCGGAACTGTCTGGTTTCCTGGTTGCCGGGGGGCCGGGGCCCCGCAGTACTCAGCGTGCTCCGCCGCAATTTCAACAGCTACATCTTCAATCAGCTGGTGCTGGCGGTGGTGCTGATCTGTGCGCTGACGCCCACACTGCTACTGCTGCAGGCCCCGTTTCCAATCCTCTCGGGTGTGGCCATCGGCCTGATGGGATTCATTCCCTTCGGTGCGATCCTGGGCATACTGCTGATCAGTGCCCTGTTCCTGTTCAAGAGCTTCTGGCTGGGTCTGAGAGTGTTTGCCGTGCTGATCCTGGTGGATCAGGTGATTGAAAATATCCTGCCTCCCCGGCTGCTGGGCAAGCTCACCGGCCTCAATCCGATCGTCATTCTCTTTTCGGTGATGGTGGGCGCCACCCTGGCGGATTTCTACGGCCTGATCACGGCCGTCCCGATCGCGGCCACCATCAAGGCCCTGCTTCTGGTCCCCAGCCCAGCCGCTTCCGCCGTCGCCTTGAGCGGTGCCACCACCGGCTCCGAGGGCCCCTCCGCCTGAGGGGCTCCCCCGCCCGACGCCCCTAGGGTTGCGCTGCCCATCAATGCCCCGGGACTGGACTGTCATGGATGCCATCGAAGCCATCTACGCGCGCCGGGCGGTGAAGCATTTCGACCCCTCCCATCGCCTCACGACCGAGGAGGAACGCCTGCTGCTGGAAGCCACGATCCAGGCCCCCACCAGCTTCAACATTCAGCACTGGCGCTTCGTGATCCTGCGCGATCCCCAGCTGCGGTCGACCCTCCGCAGCCAGTACGGCAACGATCAGGCCCAGATCACCGACGCTTCGCTGCTGGTGCTGTTCACCGCTGATCTCAAGGCCTGGTGCAAGGAGCCCCAGCGCTACTGGGCCGAGGCCCCGAAGCCGGTGGCCGAGTTGCTGGTGGGCTGGATGGGCCCGTTCCACGAGGGCAGGGAGTGGTTGCAACGGGATGAAGCCCAGCGCTCGATCGGGCTGGCGATGCAGACCCTGATGCTGGCTGCCACCGATCTGGGCTATCAGAGCTGCCCGATGATCGGCTTCGAGATTGAGAAGGTGGCAGAGCTGATTCGTCTGCCGGAGGATCACGTGATGGGTCCGATGGTGGCCATCGGGAAAGGAACTCAGGATCCCTGGCCCAAACCGGGTCAGGTGCCGCTGGAGCAACTGGTGGTGGAGAACGGATTCTGAGTGGTTCTGGCGTTTGGCCCCGGGAGCGGGGAGCGGGGACGTCGGGCTGCATCGAACGCCCCGCTGATCCAGCTCGTTCCTCTTGTCGATGGGTGGCGGGCTGGCCGGGCAGCGGCTGGAGATGGGGGTCAGGTTCGGTGCCGGGATTCTGCTGCTGAGCGTGTTCCATCGCTCCTGCGCCATGGATTGGCGGTGTCTGGGCTGCCCACGGCCGCACCGGCGGATGGGCTTGAGGCCCCTCTGGAGTTGAGAATGATGGCCGTGGTCACCAGCCTCCGAGCTGCTGCAGAGGTGGTCCAGGCCCGGATGGTGGGGTGGATCCATCCGCGGCAGTCCCCCGGACAGCCTTGAGCCCGCCCTGAATGTCGAAATCAGTACAGGACTGCCCTGGCCGGATAGCATCGAGAATCGACTGAAAATGCCTCCATCATGCGTCAGGCTCTTCGCAGGTCCGCTTTTGTTCTTTCAGGCGCAGGTTTTGTCATCGCCAGCCTGATGGTTCCCTTCTCCGAAAGCGCTCGTGCCGAAGTTCTGGTGCGCGCTCAGGGCCGCTGCAAGCTGATGAGCGGTGGCTACGAAGCTTTCAATGGATACTGCAGCTTCAAGCACAAACAGTCCGGCGGTGTGGATGCCTTTGTCGTCAAGCTGGATGACGGCACTGATTTCAATTTTACAGGGCCCAATCCCCAGGCTTTGCGTGTTCAGACCTACGCCGGAATCCGCAGTGTCCAGCACAGCGCGCAGCCGAACCATGATGTCTTCAGCTGGAACGATGGCGAACCCCGCAAGCTCTCGGTGCGGCTCGATCGTGTCGAGAATCCCGACGCCCGTTTCGATAGTACGGATCAGCAGGTTGATCCCGGTTCGCTCGTGGGGGCGGCCGTGGGCGCCCTGATCGGCAGCCTGATCAGCGGCAAGCCGGTCACCACCTTCGAGGCCACCACGGCTGGAGCCCCCGTTGCCGATCCCAGTCGCTGGTGGGTGTGCGGGGACGCTCGGCCGAGGCCACGCTCACGTCCAAGGGTTACACCGATCGGGGCGGCACCAAGCTGGGTGACAGCTCCTTCACCTACTGGGAGCAGCCCCGCACCAACAACTGCGTAGCCGTTCGGACCACCGACGGGCGCTATCAGTCCGTCACCTACACCAAGACGAGCGACTGCAACTGAGCCATGGCGGCGGCGTGATCCCAGGATCGAACCGTGCACACCCTGCGCTTCGAGGCGTTGATCCAACCGCTGGGATCCTTCGGCAGAAACGGGGGATCGAGGAGGAGGTTGCCTCATCTGGTGCACCTGTTCGCCCCCAGCGGCCCTGCGGGGATGGATCGGGCGGAGCCGGCGGCTCGTCGGATCCGCAGAGGCTCGCCAGGGTGAACCGGCAGACGGGGCTGAAAGGTCCCACCAGGCCTTCTGGGAGCAGACTCTGGAGGCAGTGGAGGGGCTGGTCTGTCGTGGTGATCAGGGAGCTGCGGGTGGCTGGGGACAGGCTCAACAACAGAATCTGGACCAGGCGGAAAGAACTCGGCTCTGGTGCGGCGCGTACCCATGGGTCGGGAGTTGGAGCCCTGATCCAAGGAGATGCTCCGCGGAGGCGGAGGTCGATGGGCCTGTCGAGAACAGCGGCCACTGCACCCAACCTCCTGGGCAGCGGATGGCGCCATCCGGATTGGCCCGGTCTGCCAACTGAGCTTGCCGGTCAGGTCCGCCGACCAGGCGGCGGGACCTTCGGGGCGTCTGGATTCGGATCAGAGCCGTCGGTTGGGGGAGAGAGGTTGACGGCTCACGGCGCAGACGGAGGCGAACCCCAGCAGATCTTCCAGCTGTGATGGTTTGGCAAAGCAAGGACCTCCTGAGGCTGGGGTGCTGACCACCCAGACAGCATTCCATCGCGCCCCTGGGATCGGCAACAACAACCGAAGGCCGGTTAGGCAGTTGTTCATGGATCACCGTTGCGTCGGTGATACCAAAGAAGTGGTTGGCTTCCTGGCTCGAGCAGTGGATCAGGCTGGCTGCTTCTGGCAGAAGTTTGAATCGGCGTAGAACTACTGGGCTCGGAGCAGAGCCAGCTGGCAGGCCCCAGAAAGACGGCTGCCAGGTCACTTCAAGGTCCATATGGATTCCTCGGGCCCGCGCCCGTTTGAGCGGAAGGCTCATCGCCATCGGGTTCGAGATCTCGTTGAGGGAATTGGTGGTCCAGAGAAACCAACGGGCCGGATCCTAACCAGCCTATTCGACTCTGCCAGAGTTTCCTTAACGGATTCACCTTGGATTCAGGTCCGTTTTGCATGCTTTTTGTGTTTCATCTCCAGCAGGGCTATCTAGAATTATCCTGGCAAGTCGTTAGGGTGACAAGCGGTTAGGGCAAGCACGCTTTGTGTGGATAATGGACCCGCCAAAAGGCGTTATTCATACAGGAGGAGCGAGCCGGCCATCCTTGAGCGGATGGTGAAGAAAACGGATGCCGGCATTCCTCAGACGCGGCCTGTACAGGTTCTACTTCTACAACCATGAACTCATTGAGTCACCCACATACATGTAGATCGAAGACAGCACTCTTGAAAGGTTTGGCTAATACTATTTGCGCTTTCTTCGAGTCTTGGATTTAAAGCCAGGCAGCTTCAAGAGATTGACCGGCTTGTCCACTTCAACAGCGGTAGCCTATTGAAGGCATGGGAGGGAGTTGGTTTCATGGCTAACCTTGGGGAGCGGTTATCGAGGTTGCCTGCGCAGGGGACAGGCTGATTGTCGACCTCGCGGATGGACGCTCCATCTCAGTGCCTCTGACTTGGTCCCCGCTCCTGCTGCATGCCACCGCCCGAGAGCGCGACAATTGGCAGATGGCTGGAGTTGGCTTTGGAATCCACTGGCCAGCTATTGATGAGGATCTGACAGTGGGGGAGGCATCGGCTGCGAACGGCTCGGCGTCCCAGAGCGCCTGACCGGTCTGGTCCATCCTGCAGCGGATGGTCTGAATCTGGCCCAGGGAAGGTCCAGCACGACACGGCTACGATGGCCATCGCGGAGCGGCGTGTGGGCTTCACCTTGCCCTCGACTCACGCAGGCTCCGGCCGCGGCTCTGGTCGCGGCTGACGATCGAGCCCAGGTCCTCCCCGGGCGGGAGTGCGGGAACGTCCGGAGGGGACAGCGGCGGGCAGAGCAGAAGGCCACCAAGAATTGCTGTGCTGCAGTGGGTTTTGCCAATGCGCGATCACAGGATCGAACTGTGGACATCCTGCTTGTAAGGCAGGCGCTCTACCGCTGAGCTAATCGCGCGTTTCCCCACTCTGCCGCCACACTCGGCCCAGGTCGCCTGGACCCCCACCGCCCATGGCCAGCGGCCGCCGCCACGATCGCGCCACCTGGCTCCTCGCTCTGCCCTTCGGGCTGCTCTGGTGGCCGTGGCTGGGCCCGGCCGGCGCCGGCAGCGCCGCCGGCGCCTTTCTGGTTGGCGGCCTCTGGCTCTCCCCCGACCTGGACATCCGCTCCAACCCCAGCCGCCGCTGGGGCCCGCTGGCCGTGCTCTGGTGGCCCTACCGCCGCCTGCTCTCCCACCGCTCACTGCTTTCCCACAGTCCCCTGCTGGGCAGCGGCGGCCGGCTCCTCTACCTGGCCGCCCTGGCGCTAGGCGGCAGCCTGCTGCTCCGGCCGCTGGGGACACCGGGGCCCGCCGCGCTGCTGGCGGCCGCCACCGCGCTCTGGCAAGGACAGCGGCCGCTGCTGCTCGCCGCCATCGTCGGGGTGGAGGCCAGCAGCTGGCTCCATCTGCTGCTTGATGGCGACCCCGACCCGCCCTGGCCCGGACGCCGGCGGATGAGAAGGTGAGTTCTGCTGCCGGCCGGCTGTTCCGTGATGCCTCCCTCCGATCCGGTCCCCTCCGATCCGGCCGCCACCGCCCTGGCTGCGCTGATCGCCGTGGTGGAGCGGCTGCGCGATCCCGAGACCGGCTGCCCCTGGGATCAGGCCCAGACCCACGCCTCGCTGATCCCCTATGTGCTGGAGGAGGCCCATGAGGTGGCCGATGCGATCCGCCACGGTGAGGACGCCCATCTGGCCGAGGAACTGGGTGACCTGCTCCTCCAGGTGGTGCTCCATGCCCGCATCGCCGCCGAGCGGAAGGGCTTTGATCTGGCCGCCGTCGCCCGGGGGATCACCGCCAAGCTGGTGCGACGCCATCCCCACGTGTTCGAACCGGGGGCCGCCGTGCGCAGCTGGGACGCGATCAAGGTCGAGGAACGGGCTGCGGCCACCGGCGGGACCGACCCGCGCCCCGAGAGTCTGGGCGCCCGTCTGGCCCGCCGCAGCCGCGGCCAGAGCGCCCTGGCGGCGGCGATGACGATCTCCCGCAAGGCCGCAGGGGCCGGCTTCGAGTGGGACACGATCGAGGGCGTCTGGGGCAAGGTGCATGAGGAGATGGCCGAACTCGCCGAGGCGGTGGCCAGCGGCGATCGCGACCATGCCCAGGCGGAGCTGGGCGATGTGCTGTTCACCCTGGTGAACCTGGCCCGCTGGTGCGGCCTCGAGCCGGAGGAGGGGCTGGCTGGAACGAATCGGCGCTTCCTGGATCGGTTCTCCCGCGTCGAGGCGGCCCTGGGGGGCGAGCTTCAGGGCCGGAGTCTGGAGGAACTGGAGGCCTTGTGGCGCCAGGCCAAGGCCCAGATCCGGGCCGAGGATGGCTTGATTACAGACGCCACCAGCGGGGCCACCGGCGACCCTGGGGTCGGTTCGGCGGAGTCCGGATCAGCCGTCTGACGAGTCCGTGTCGCGGGAGGGCCGCGCCCCCCGCTGGGCCTTGCGGGTCGCGCGTAGCCGCTTGGCGCTCAGACGGCGCTCCACCGAGCCCCTGGTGGGCCGGGTGCGCCGCCGCGGCGGCGGTGGCGGCGCGATCGCCTCCCGCAGCAGCTCCACCAGGCGTCGCTGGGCTGCCTGGCGGTTCCGCCACTGGGAGCGGTGCTCCGAGGCGGCGATCACCACCGCCCCATCGAGCAGCTTCCCCGCCAGCCGCCGCAGGGCCCGCTCCCGCAGCAGCTCGGGAAAGGCGGTGGAGGCCGCCAGCGGGAAGACCAGCTCCACCCGCGAATCGGTGGTGTTGACGTTCTGGCCGCCGGGGCCGGAGGAGCGCGAGAACCGCCAGCCCAGCTCGGCCGCCGGAATCACCAGCTGATCGTTGACAGGCAGATCGGACACGGCAAGTGGGGAGGGCTTCAGATCAGCTCCACCTGGCCGCTGGCCAGATCGAACACGGCCGGTTGGATCCGCAGGCGTGCCGCCTGGACAGCCTGGCGCAGCACGGCACTGCGATCCACCAGCTGGGCGGCGGTGTGGCCGGTGTTGTGGCGGATCGCCTCGGGCAGGTCATCGCCGTTCTGCAGCGCGGCCCGGATCGGCCGCACCAGGCGCTCCAGCAGGGGCGTGAGCGGATCGGCGCCCAGGGCCGCCGTCACCGCGCCGCAGCCGCTGTGCCCCAGCACCAGGATCAAGGGCACGGCCAGTTCGAGCACCGCGTACTCCAGCGAGGCGATGCCTTCATCGAAGGCCGTGTTGCCGGCGCAGCGGATGTCGAACAGCTCCCCGGCCCCCGCCGCGAAGATCCACTCGGGTGCCACACGGGAATCGGCGCAGCTGAGCAGCGCCGCCCAGGGCCGCTGCCCCTCGGCCATCGCCCCCGGATCCACCTGGCAGCTCGCCTGCCAGAGGGCATGCATCCGCCTGGCCCGGCCGGCCGCGCTGGGTGTGCCGGAGGCGGCCTGCCAGGCCGCGCAGAACCGGCGATTGCGATCCATCAGCGTCAGCAGGGGATCGGCGGCGGGGGCACAGGCGGCCAGGCGGCGCTCCAGGGCGGGGTCCAGGGCCGGTGAGGCCTCCGCGGCCGCCGGCCGCAGCAGCGGCAGGGCCAGGATCCCGGCCGTCCGGCCCGCCTGGCTCAGCAGCTCGCGTCGGGTCGTCGGCATCGGCGGATGACACGGTGTTCCCCCGGAGGCTTAGCTAGGGCAGAACGAGGAGTCAGCGGTCATGGACCAGCAGAGCGGCTGGGTCGACGAGATCCACGGGGGTGTCCGCTATGGCCTGGCCGCCTCGGTGCTCCTGGAGCGCACCAGCCCCTACCAGCGGGTCACCCTCATCGACAGCTCCACCTACGGCAAGGGTCTGCTGCTGGACGGCTGCTGGATGACGGCGGAGCGCCAGGAACGGCACTATCACGAGCCCCTGGTCCATCCCGCCCTCTGCGGAGCGGCGGCGATCGAGCGGGTGCTGGTGATCGGCGGCGGCGACGGCGGCACCGCCCGCGAGTGCCTGCGCCACCCTGGCGTCCGGCACCTCGACATGGTGGAGATCGACGGCCTGGTGGTGGAGCTCTGCCGGGAGCATCTGCCCTCCCTGGGGGGGGGCGCCTGGGACGATCCCCGCTTCCATCTCACCATCGGCGACGGCATCGCCTGGGTGGCGGCCGCTGCCGATGCCAGCTACGACGTGGTGATCGTCGACGGCTCCGACCCGGCCGGGCCGGCCGAGGGACTGTTCAACCGCGATTTCTTCACCCAGTGCCACCGCATCCTGCGGCCGGGCGGAGTGTTCGCCACCCAGAGCGAATCCCCCGAGGCCTTCCGCCAGGTCCACCTCGACACGGTTCACCTGCTGCGCGAGCTGTTCGGCCACGCCGATCCGCTCTATGGCTGGGTGCCGATGTATCCCAGCGGCTGGTGGAGCTGGACCTTTGCCGCCACCGACGGTCCCCGCTACCGCAACCCGCTGCCGGAGCGTGCCGCCGCCGTGGCGGATGGCTGCCTGATCTGGAGTCCCCGCTGGCAGCGGGGGGCCTTCGAGGCCGTGCCGGCCGCGATCGAGCGGGACCTGGCCGGCCGATGAGCGTTCCCGATCCCGCCCCTCGCTTCGACACCGAGGGCGCCATCTTCATGGGGGCCCGGCGTGTCCCCGCCGGCTGCCGGGTGGCCCTGTTCGGGGTGCCCTACGACGGCACCACCTCCTTCCGGCCCGGCGCCCGGTTCGGTCCCGCCGCGATCCGGGAGGTGAGCAATGGCCTGGAGTCCTACGACCCCCAGCTGGATCTGGACCTCGAGGAACTGGCCTTCGCCGACCTGGGTGCCGTCGAGATTCCGTGCGGTGCCCCTGAGCCCGTGGTGGAGGCGGTGCGCCGGGCCACCCGGGCGGTGCTGGCCCTGGGGCCGCACCCCCTGATGCTCGGCGGGGAGCACTCGATCAGCAGCGGCGCCGTGGCGGCGGTGGCCGAGGTGTACCCCGATCTGGTCCTGGTGCAGCTCGACGCCCACGCCGATCTGCGCGACACCTGGCTGGGCAACCGCCACAGCCACGCCTGTGCCATGCGCCGCTGTCTGGAGGTGCTCCCCAGCGGAGACCTGGTTCAGATCGCCATCCGCAGCGGCACCCGTGCCGAGTTCCAGGAGCTGCGCAGCCAGGCCCGCCTGGTGGGGGAGGCCGGTGGGCCGGCGCCGGAGCCGGCGGGGCTGGGCCAGGCCGTGGTGGCCGCCCTCGCGCCCCTGCGGGGCCGCCCGCTGTATCTCACCGTCGATCTCGACTGGTTCGATCCGGCGGTGTTGCCCGGCACCGGCACACCAGAGCCGGGGGGATTCCACTGGGGCCATTTCGCCGCCCTGGTGGAGGAGCTGCGCCACCACCGGCTGGTGGCGGCCGATGTGGTGGAACTGGCCCCCGCCCTCGATCCCAGCGGCGTCAGCGCCGTGCTGGCCGCCAAGGTGACCCGCAGCCTGGTGCTGCTGCTGGGCCGCGCTCAGTAGCTGTAGAAGCCGCTGGAGCGCTGCTCCCGCAGCCGTTCGTGCTGCTGGCCGATGAGCACCACCGCCAGGGTGGGGTGGTTGTGCAGGAGGTTGAGAAAGCAGAGGCGCTCCAGCTTCACCAGTTCCACCGGGGTGCGGGCGATGGCGGCCGTACGGTAGAAACCACCACGCCAGACGATGTCCTGGTAGCTGAACAGTTCGCCATGGCGATAGCAGAGCCGGTCGCCGGAGGGATTGAGCAGCTCCACGATGCCCTTGCGGACCCCGTAGATCGCCCCGGCGATGTCTCCCTGCTGAAAGATGGGAGATCCCGTGGGAAGGGTGAGCGTTTCGCCCTCCACCTGGGAGGCCATCAGGTCAACCGGCGTTGCGGGTGAGAGTGTGAGCAACCATCCACCTCCTGAGGGTGTGGGGTAATCCACCAGCATGGCGCCTGCAGGAGCATTCAGCGGCCAACTGGAGCACCCTTTCGTATGGCGACAGCTTTGCGCATCCGATGGGATCGGGCCAGGGCGGCCGTCGGCCGTCAACTGGCCGCCGCCAGCAGCTCCGTGAGGGCCAGCTGGCGATCGGCCAGCACCGGACGGGCCAGGATCGAGGCTCCGTCGAGCTCGGGCAGCTGGGGGGGCCGGGCCGTCCAGTGGTGGCACCAGAGCTCGGAGGCCAGTTCGGCATGGATGGCCAGCCGCCGCATCCGGCACCAGCTGTCTTCGGCACCACCTGCCCCTAGACCCGAGGGCAGCAGACAGTGCTGACAGCTGCGACAGTTTGGGCGGTGGCCCATCGGCGTGTCCCTTCCGGGCTCCTCAAGGTATTGAGCTAATGGCGTGGTGGCCAGCGAAAAAGCCGAACCTGCCGGAAGTCTTCCGGTTTGGTGCCCCGGGGCAGCCCCCGGACCCGCCGTCTCCCGCTGCTCCATAGGATCCCCCCACTCCGGCACGCCTCGAGCGACCCCATGGCGGACTCAACGGCGGAATCGCTCCAGCGCACCCCCCTGGCCGAGGCCTGCCGTGCCGCCGGTGCCCGCCTGGTGCCATTCGAGGGCTGGGAGATGCCGGTGCAGTTCCAGGGGCTGGTGCAGGAGCACCGGGCCGTGCGAGAGCGCTGCGGTGTCTTCGACATCTCCCACATGGGGGTGCTGGTGCTGCGGGGAGACGGGGCCAAGGACCTGCTGCAGGCCCTGGTGCCCAGCGACCTGTTCCGCATCGGCCCCGGCGAGGCCACCTACACGGTGCTGCTCAACGAGGCCGGCGGCATTCGTGACGATCTGATCGTCTACGACCGGGGACGGCGGCCGATCGGGGCCGCCGGGGACGGCCCGGCCGGCGAGACCGACGAGCTCCTGGTGATCCTCAACGCCGGCTGCGCCGTCAGCGACACCGCCTGGCTGCGGCATCGACTCGAGCCGGCCGGTCTCACGATTACCGACCGCAAGGGTGACGGCCTGCTGCTGGCCCTGCAGGGCCCCGAGGCGGAGCAGCGGCTGGAGGCTCTGGCGGGCCTCAGCCTGGCGGGGCTCCCCCGCTTCGGTCACCGCCAGATCCGGCTGACCGGCACCGCCGCGAACGCGGCGGCCGGCGCCGGGGTCTTCGTGGCCCGCACCGGCTACACCGGGGAAGACGGCTTCGAGCTGCTGCTGGAGCGCCCGGCCGGGCTCGCCCTCTGGAGCCAGCTGCTGGCCGAGGGGGTCACCCCCTGCGGCCTCGGTGCCCGCGACACCCTGCGCCTGGAAGCCGCCATGCACCTCTACGGCAGCGACATGGACGCCGCCACCACGCCCCTGGAGGCCTCGCTGGGCTGGCTGGTGCACCTGGAGATGCCCGCCGACTTCATCGGGCGGCCGGTGCTGGAGCGCCAGAGCGCCGAGGGGGTGCGTCGCCGGCTGGTGGGGCTCAAGCTCCAGGGGCGGGCCATCGCCCGCCACGGCTATCCGGTGCTCCGCGATGGCGCCGTGGTGGGGGCGATCACCAGCGGCACCTGGTCGCCGACGCTCGGCGAGGCCATCGCCCTCGCCTACGTGCCGGCGGAGGCCGCCAGGCCCGGCACGGCGCTGGCGGTGGAGATCCGCGGCAAGGCCGAGCCGGCGGTGGTGGTGAAGCGGCCCTTCTACCGGCGTGCCTAGGGCCCACGGGGCTGGCTGCTGCCGTGGGAAACTCGCAGATTCGTTCCTGTTTCCCCGATGCGCAGCCACGGATGCGGCGACCTGCGCAGCGATGCCGTCGATCAGAGCGTTCTGCTGAGCGGCTGGGTGGATCGCCGCCGCGACCATGGCGGCGTGATCTTCGTGGATCTGCGCGACCGCAGCGGCACTGTGCAGGTCACCGTCGATCCCGACCTGGGTCCTGAGGCCTTCCAGGTGGCCGAGCACCTGCGCAACGAGACGGTCCTGCAGGTGCGGGGCCGGGTGCGCCGCCGGCCGGCCGATTCGATCAACCCCCGCCTGGCCACCGGTGAGCTGGAGGTGCTGGCGGGCGCGCTCACGGTGCTGAACCCGGTGCGCCGCGCCCTTCCCTTCCAGGTCTCGGTCCACGACGAGGAGAGCGTGCGGGAAGAGCTCCGCCTGCGCCACCGCTACCTCGACCTGCGCCGCGAGCGCATGGCCCGCAACCTGCGGCTGCGGCACACCACGATCCAGGCGGCCCGCCGCTTCCTCGATGGGGAGGGATTCCTGGAGGTGGAAACACCGGTGCTCACCCGCTCCACCCCCGAAGGCGCCCGCGACTATCTGGTGCCCAGCCGGGTCTGCGGCGGCGAGTGGTTCGCCCTGCCCCAGTCCCCCCAGCTGTTCAAGCAGCTGCTGATGGTGGGGGGTGTCGAGCGGTATTACCAGGTGGCCCGCTGCTTCCGCGACGAGGACCTCCGGGCCGACCGCCAGCCGGAGTTCACGCAGCTGGACCTGGAGATGAGTTTCCTGGAGCAGGAGCAGATCCTGGAGCTCAACGAACGGCTGATCGCGGCGATCTGGAAGGCGGCCCGGGGGGTCGAGCTGCCCCGGCCCTTCCCCCGCCTCAGCTGGCACGAGGCGATGGAGCGCTACGGCACCGATCGGCCCGACACCCGCTATGGCCTGGAGCTCACCGACGTGAGCGATCTGGTGGCGGAGATGGGCTTCAAGGTGTTCTCCGGCGCCGTGGCGGCCGGCGGGTCGGTGAAATGCATCGCCATCCCCGGGGGCAACGAGGCGATCAGCAACGTCCGCATCAAGCCCGGCGGGGATGTGTTCAGCGAGGCCCAGGCGGCCGGCGCCGGCGGCCTGGCCTTCATCCGGGTGCGCGAGGGCGGCGAGATCGACAGCATCGGAGCCATCAAGGACCACCTCTCCGAGGCCAGGACGGCCGAGTTGCTGGAGCGCACCCGCGCCGGTGCCGGCACCCTGCTGCTGTTCGGCGCCGGCGACACCGCCACCGTGAACAAGGCCCTCGACCGGGTACGGCAGTACCTGGCCCGCGCCCTGGCCCTGGTCCCGCCCGATCGCGACAACACCAGCTGGAACTTCCTCTGGGTGGTGGGGTTTCCGATGTTCGAGCGCAACGACGAGGAGAACCGGCTGGAGGCGCTGCACCATCCCTTCTGCGCCCCCGACCCCGGCGATCTGGGCGACGATCCCGCCGCCTGGTCCGAGCGCCTGCCGGCGGCACGGGCCCAGGCCTACGACCTGGTGCTCAATGGCCTCGAGCTGGGGGGCGGGTCCCTGCGCATCCACGACTCGGCGCTCCAACGGCAGGTGCTGCAGACCATCGGCCTGCCCCTGGAGGAGGCCGAGCGGCAGTTCGGCTTCCTGATGGAGGCCCTCGATCTGGGGGCGCCCCCCCATGGCGGCATCGCCTTCGGCCTGGATCGGATCGTGATGCTGCTGGCCGGCGAGGAGTCGATCCGTGACACGATCGCCTTTCCCAAGACCCAGCAGGCCCGCTGCCTCCTCACCCAGGCTCCCGCCGATGTGGCCCCCGCCCAGCTGGTGGACCTGCATGTGGCCAGCACCTGGGAGCCGCCGAGGTGAACCCTCCGGCGTCCCCACGGCAGGACCCGGACGCGGTGCTACAACGAAATCATCCCGCTCCAGGTCCATGGACCAGGCCGTCAGCCCCACCCTCACCCCCCGCCCGATGGCCACCCCCGGGGGCGCCCCGCCGATTGACATCGGCATCTCCGCCGACCAGCGGGAGCAGATCGCGGCCGGCCTCGGCCGCCTGCTGGCCGACAGCTACGTGCTCTACGGCAAGACCCACGGCTTCCACTGGAACGTCACCGGCCCGATGTTCAACACGCTGCACCTGATGTTCATGGCGCAGTACACCGAACTGTGGAACGCCCTCGACGTGATCGCCGAGCGCATCCGCGCCCTGGGCTGTCCGGCGCCCTTCGGAGGCTCCCGCTTCGCCGCCCTCTCCTCGATCGCCGAAACCCAGGGCCATCCCCAGGCGCTGGAGATGGTGCGCGAGCTGGTGATGGGTCACGAAGCGGTGGCCCGCACCGCCCGCGGCCTCTTCCCCCTGGTGGAGGCCGCCGGCGACGAGCCCACCGCCGATCTGCTCACCCAGCGCCTGCAGATCCACGAGAAAACCGCCTGGATGCTGCGCAGCCTCCTGGAGGCCTGAAGGGCCTGGGGCGGCGCAGGGGGGGGGGGGGGACGGGGCATCCCGTCAGAGAGGGTTCAGGGCTGACAGTGGGCGCTCGATAGATTGGTGTGTCCGCCAGTGCCTGCTCCACCGCCCATGGCGAAATTCGTGTTCGTGACCGGCGGGGTGGTGTCGAGCATCGGCAAGGGGATCGTGGCGGCGAGCCTGGGGCGGCTGCTGAAATCCCGGGGCTACAGCGTTTCGATCCTCAAGCTCGATCCCTACCTCAACGTGGATCCGGGCACGATGAGCCCGTACCAGCACGGTGAGGTGTTCGTCACCCAGGACGGCGCCGAGACCGATCTGGACCTGGGCCACTACGAGCGTTTCACCGACACGGCCATGTCACGTCTGAACAGCGTGACCACGGGCTCCATCTACCAGGCGGTGATCAACAAGGAACGCCGCGGCGACTACAACGGCGGCACCGTGCAGGTGATCCCCCACATCACCCGCGAGATTCGCGAGCGGATCCACCGGGTGGCGGCCGACAGCGGCGTGGATGTGGTGATCACCGAGATCGGCGGCACGGTGGGCGACATCGAATCCCTGCCGTTCCTCGAGGCGATCCGGGAGTTCCGCGGCGATGTGGGCCGCCGCGACCTGGCCTACGTGCACGTCACCCTGCTGCCCTACATCGGCACCTCCGGTGAGATCAAGACCAAGCCCACCCAGCACTCGGTGAAGGAACTGCGCTCGATCGGCATCCAGCCCGACCTGCTGATCACCCGCTGTGACCGGCCGATCAGCGAGGACCTCAAGGCCAAGATCGGCGGCTTCTGCGGCGTGCTCCCCGAAGCGGTCATCCCCGCCCGCGACGCTGACAGCATCTATGCCGTGCCGATCGCCCTGGAGCGGGAAGGGCTCTGCCGTCAGGTGCTCGACGTGCTCGGCCTCCAGGATCACGACAGCGACATGGAGCGCTGGGAAGAGCTGGTCTGCAAGCTGCGCAACCCGGGCCCGGCCGTGCGGGTGGCCCTGGTGGGCAAGTACGTGCAGCTCAACGATGCCTATCTGTCGGTGGTGGAAGCCCTGCGCCACGCCTGCATCGACCGGGACGCCTGCCTGGATCTGCACTGGGTCAGCGCCGAGCAGATCGAGACCCAGGGAGCCGAAACCCTGTTGCGGGGCATGGACGCGGTGGTGGTTCCCGGCGGTTTCGGCAACCGCGGCGTGGACGGCAAGGTGGCGGCGATCCGCTGGGCCCGCGAGCAGCGGGTGCCCTTCCTCGGCCTCTGCCTGGGCATGCAGTGCGCCGTGATCGAGTGGGCCCGCAACGTGGCCGAGCTGGCCGGCGCCACCAGCGCCGAACTCGACCCCGACAGCCCCTACCCGGTGATTCACCTGCTGCCGGAGCAGCAGGACGTGGTGGACCTGGGCGGGACGATGCGGCTCGGGGTGTACCCCTGCCGGCTCATCCCCGGCACCCTGGCCTCCCGGCTCTACGGCGAGGAGGTGGTCTACGAGCGGCACCGCCACCGCTACGAGTTCAACAACGCCTACCGCACCCCCTTTCTCGACTCGGGCTACACGATCAGTGGCACCTCCCCCGATGGCCGCCTGGTGGAGCTGATCGAGCTGGAGACCCATCCCTATTTCACGGCCTGCCAGTTCCATCCCGAGTTCCTGTCCCGCCCGGGCAAGCCCCACCCCCTGTTCCGGGGGCTGATCGCGGCGGCCCAGCGGCAGCACACCACCATGGCCAGCCACAACCAGGCCACGGCTGTCGAGACGGCTCCGACTGCCCAGCCTGTGGAGACCTCCCGGCCCGCCGGGCTCCCGGCGGCCTAGGCCGCCCATGGCGCCCCCCCTCCCCCTGGACAGCCTCCCCGCCGGGGCCCTGCCCGTGGTGGAAACCTTCCATTCCCTGCAGGGGGAAGGCGTTCATGCGGGCCGCAGCGCCTTCTTCCTGCGCCTGGGGGGGTGCACGGTGGGCTGCCCCTGGTGTGACACCAAGCCCTCCTGGCCGGCCGGGGGCCATCCCCGCCGCCGCCTGGCGGAGCTGGCCGCGGAGGCCTGCGCCGCCCGCACGGCTGGGGCGGCTTTCCTGGTGGTCACCGGTGGTGAACCGCTCCACCACGACCTCGGGGCCCTCTGCCGGGCCCTGGCCGAGAGCGGCCTCCCCCTGCATCTGGAAACCAGCGGCGTCGATCCGCTCTCGGGGGGCTTCGACTGGATCACCCTCTCGCCCAAGCGGCACCGCCCGCCCACCCCGGCTCTGCTGGCGGCCTGCGACGAGCTCAAGGTGGTGGTGCACGAGGCCGTGGATCTGGACTTCGCCCAGGCGATGGCCGAGCAGGTGAGGGCGGAGCAGGAGGGGACCGGGGGCTCGGCTGTGCTGACCCTGCAGCCGGGCTGGCAGAGCGGGCCCGGCCTGGAGCTGGCGATTGACTTCGTGCGCCGCCACCCCGACTGGCGGCTCAGCCTGCAGGCCCACAAGTGGCTGGGCCTACGCTGAGCCCGGCTCCGGCCCCGGCGGTCCTCCCCCATCCCGCAAACTGAGCACCGGTGCGGGGATCGGGTGTGGACCAGCTGCAGAGCCTGCGGGGCATGGTGGATCTGCTGCCGGAGCAGATCGGCCTCTGGCAGCATCTGGAGCAGTGCGCCCGTGACCAGTTCCACCGCGCCGGGCTCGCCGAGATCCGCACGCCGCTGTTGGAGGCCACCGAGCTGTTCGCACGGGGCATCGGCACCGCCACCGATGTGGTGGGCAAGGAGATGTACAGCTTCGAGGACCGGGGCCAGCGCAGCTGCACCCTGCGGCCGGAGGGCACGGCGTCGGTGGTGCGGGCCACCCTGCAGCACGGCCTGCTCAGCCAGGGCCCCCGGCGGCTCTGGTATGGCGGCCCGATGTTCCGCTACGAGCGCCCCCAGGCCGGCCGCCAGCGCCAGTTCCACCAGCTGGGCATCGAGTTGCTGGGGTTTGCCGATCCCCGCAGCGATGCCGAGGCGATCGCGATCGCCTGGGACCTGCTGGGAGCGCTCGGCATCGCCGGCCTGGAGCTCGAGCTCAACAGCCTGGGGGATCCGGCCGACCGTGCCGCCTACCGCCAGCGCCTGGTGGACTGGCTGGAGGAGCGCCGCGGCGCGCTCGATCCCGAAGCCCGGGAGCGGATCGCCACCAACCCCCTGCGCGTGCTCGACAGCAAGCACCCCGACACCCGCGCCGCCCTCGGCGGTGCCCCCCAGCTGATCGACAGCCTGGCCCCCGCCAGCCGGGCGCGCTTCGAGCGCGTGCTCCGCTGCCTCGAGCGGCTGGAGATCCCCTACCGGCTCAACCCGTCCCTGGTGCGGGGCCTCGACTACTACGCCCACACCGCCTTCGAGATCACCAGCAGCCAGCTCGGCGCCCAGGCCACCGTCTGTGGGGGCGGCCGCTACGACGGCCTGGTGGAGCAGCTGGGCGGGCCTGCCACCGCCGCGGTGGGCTGGGCGATCGGGATGGAGCGCCTGGTGCTGCTGCTGGCGCAGGCGGCCGCCAGCGGTCGGATCCCGCCCCCGGCAGTGCCGCTGGTCTATGTGGTGAGCCGGGGGGAGGCGGCGGAACTGGAGGCGCTGCGGCTGGCCCGGCGGCTGCGCCAGGCGGGCCTGGCCACGGAGCTGGATCCCTCGGGAGCCGCCTTCGGCAAGCAGCTCCGCCGGGCCGACCGCTCCGGGGCCAGCTGGGCCGTGCTGATCGGCGAGGACGAGGCCTCCCAGGGACAGCTGCTGCTCAAGGATCTGCGGCAGCGGACCGGGGAGAGTCGCCTCACGCCCGAGGGCCTGCTGCAGCGGCTGCGCACCGGTCCCGGACCGGCCGCCGGCGCCTCGGACCCGGAGGCGGCCTGAGCGGGGAATCCCCTTCGGATCCATGTGGGAGACTCGCCCCAGCAAGGAGACCCTCGATGGGTGACGTGGCCTTGGTCCGCACCATCTGCTGCATCGGTGCGGGCTATGTGGGGGGGCCGACCATGGCGGTGATCGCCGATCGCTGCCCCCATCTCCAGGTCACCCTGGTGGATCTCAATGCGGCGCGCATCGCCGCCTGGAACGACGAGGACCTGGGCCGGCTGCCGGTGTACGAACCCGGTCTGGCGGAGGTGGTGGGTCGTTGCCGCGGCCGCAATCTGCACTTCAGCACCGAGGTGGAGGCGGCGATCGCCGCCGCCGACATGGTCTTCCTGTCGGTGAACACGCCCACCAAGCAGCGGGGGCTGGGGGCGGGGCAGGCCTCCGATCTGCGCTGGATCGAGGCTTCCGCCCGCCAGGTGGCCGCCACCGCCCGGGGGCACACGATCGTGGTGGAGAAGAGCACCCTGCCGGTGCGCACGGCCGAAACGATCCAGGAGATCCTGGCGGGCGCCAGCGGGAACGGCAATGGAGCCGCCCAGAGCTTCTCGGTGCTCTCCAACCCCGAGTTCCTGGCCGAGGGCACCGCCATCGCGGATCTGGAGAACCCCGATCGGGTGCTGATCGGCGGCGAGGATGCCTCCGCCATCGAGGCCCTGGCCACCATCTACGCCCACTGGGTGCGGCCGGAGCGGATCCTGCGCACCAATCTCTGGAGCAGTGAGCTCTCCAAGCTCACCGCCAACGCCTTCCTGGCCCAGCGGATCTCCTCGATCAACGCGATCGGCGCCCTCTGCGAAGCCACCGGAGCCAATGTGAAGGAGGTGGCCCGGGCGATCGGTGCCGACAGCCGCATCGGAGCCAAGTTTCTCGCCGCCGGCCCAGGCTTCGGCGGCAGCTGCTTCCGCAAGGACATCCTCAACCTGGTGTACCTCTGCCGCCATTACGGACTCGAGGCGCCGGCCCATTACTGGGAGCAGGTGGTGGAACTCAACACCTGGCAGCAGCGGCGCCTGGCCCGGCTGGTGGTGCAGCGGCTGTTCGGCACTGTGAGCGGCAAGCGCCTGGCCGTGCTGGGGTTCGCCTTCAAGGCCGACACCAACGACACCCGCGCCTCCCCGGCAATCGACGTCTGCCGCGATCTGCTGGAGGAGGGCGCCCATCTGGCGATTCACGATCCCAAGGTGAGCGCCGCCCAGATCAGCGCCGACCTTGGCCAGGCCCCCGGCATCGGTTCCGCGGATCTGGGGGATCCGGGCCGCTGGGAGGCGGCGGCCGATCCGCTCGAGGCCGTCAGCGGGACGGACGCGGTGATCCTGCTGACCGAATGGACGCTGTACCGTCAGCTGGACTGGAGCACGATCGCGGCACGCATGCGGCGTCCGGCCTGGTTGTTCGATCTGCGGGCGATCGCCGATGCGGACGCCGCGCGCCGGGCGGGTCTGAACGTCTGGCGGATCGGAGAGGGCTGAGGGATGGGCTGGCGGCAGGGGAGGGCGGCATGAGCCTGCGCCATCTGGTCACCGGCGGGGCGGGCTTCGTGGGGTCGGGCCTGGTGGACCGCCTGATGGAGAGCGGCGAGGAGGTGATCTGCCTCGACAACTACTACACCGGTCGCAAGGCCAACGTGGCCCAGTGGATCGGCCATCCCCGCTTCGAGCTGATCCGCCACGACGTCACCGAACCGATTCGCCTGGAGGTGGACCGGATCTGGCACCTGGCCTGTCCGGCCTCGCCGAATCACTACCAGTCCAACCCGATCAAGACCGCCAAGACGAGCTTTCTGGGCACCTACAACATGCTGGGCCTGGCCCGCCGGGTCGGGGCCAGGCTGCTGCTGGCGAGCACCAGTGAGGTCTATGGCGATCCGGAGGTGCATCCCCAGCCGGAGAGTTACCGGGGCTGTGTCAATCCGATCGGCCTCCGCTCCTGCTACGACGAAGGCAAGCGCATCGCCGAAGCGCTCTGCTTCGATTACCGCCGCATGCACGGCACCGAGATCCGTGTGGCGCGGATCTTCAACACCTACGGGCCCCGGATGGCCAGCGATGATGGCCGCGTCGTGAGCAATTTCATCGTCCAGGCCCTGCGGGGGGAGCCGATCACCCTGTTCGGCGACGGCAGCCAGACCCGCAGCTTCTGTTATGTGGATGATCTGGTGGAGGGGCTGATCCGGCTGATGCGGGGGACCCACACTGGACCGATCAATCTGGGCAATCCCGGCGAGTTCACGATCCGCCAGCTGGCTGACCTGGTGCGGCAACGGCTGAACCCCGGCCTCGTCTTCACCCACCTGCCCCTGCCGGAGGACGATCCCCTGCAGCGCCAGCCGGACATCAGCCTGGCCCGCCGGGAGCTGGGCTGGGAACCGGTGGTGTCCCTCCGCGAGGGCCTGGAACCCACCATCCGCCACTTCCAGGCCCAGCTGGAGCTGGCTCGATGAGGCGACCCGTGCTGGTCACCGGCGCGGCCGGCTTCATCGGAGCGGCCGTCTGCGGCGCGCTGCTGGAGCGGGGGGAGGCGGTGGTGGGGATCGACAATCTCAACGCTTACTACGATCCCGCCCTCAAACAGGCCCGGCTGGACCGGCTCACGGCCCCCGCTGGAGCCGGATCCGACCCGATGCGCTTCCGATTCCGTCCGCTCGATCTCGAGGACGGCTCCGCCCTGGAGGCCCTGTTCGCCGAGGAGCGCCCCGATCGGGTCATCCACCTGGCGGCCCAGGCGGGGGTGCGCTATTCGCTCGAAAACCCCCTCGCCTACGTCAACAGCAACCTGGTGGGATTCCTCTCGATCCTGGAGGGCTGCCGCCACCACGGCGTGGTTCACCTGGTGTATGCCTCCAGCAGTTCGGTGTATGGGGGCAACCGGCGCCTGCCGTTTTCCGAGCAGCATCCGGTGAACCATCCGGTGAGCCTCTATGCCGCCACCAAGAAGGCCAACGAGCTGATGGCGCACACCTACAGCCACCTCTACGGGCTGCCGGCCACCGGCCTGCGCTTCTTCACGGTGTACGGCCCCTGGGGCCGCCCGGACATGGCCCCCATGCTGTTCGCCCGGGCGATCCTGGCGGGGGAGCCGATCCGGGTGTTCAACCACGGCCGCATGGAGCGGGATTTCACCTACATCGACGACATCGTGGAGGGGGTGATCCGCTGCCTCGACAAGCCGGCCACGGCCGATCCCTGCTTTGATCCGCTTGATCCCGACCCGGCCACCTCCGCGGCGCCCCACCGGGTCTTCAACATCGGCAACAGCCAGCCCACCCCGCTGCTGCGGTTCATCACCGTGCTGGAAGAGGCCCTCGGGGCAACGGCCATCCCGCAGTTCGAGCCCATGCAGCCGGGGGATGTGACCGCCACGGCGGCGGACACCACGGCGCTCGAGGCCTGGGTGGGCTTTGCCCCCCACACCCCGCTCGAGGTGGGGCTGGATCGCTTCGCCCGCTGGTATCGCACCTATTTCGGGGTCTGAGCGCCCAGCCCACGGAGCCGAGGCGGGCCAGCAAAAAGGGCCCCAATCGGAGCCCGGGTGAACAGACGGGAGGGGAGGCCTGAATTCAGGCCGAACCGACACCCACGTAGGAGCCGTAGAAGAACAGGCCCACCACGAAGATCACGGCGATGCCGCCGGCGGTGGCCACGAGCCAGAGGGGCAAAACCCCTTCGGTCCAGCGGCTGCGCCAGGCCACGACGGGGCGGCCGTCGGGAAGACGATCTGGAATGCGACCGTCAGGAAGAGCTGATTTCTTGCCACTCATGACTGGAAGGTCCGATCAGTTGAAGAAATAACTGGTGAAGAGAACCCCGGTGACGAACACCAGCAGCAGCCCCAGATAGAGGCTGGTGCGGTTGAGCTCAACCGGCAGATTGTTCGGATTCGGATTGCGCTGCATGGCGAAAATCAGCGGCGGACGAACTGCATGGCCGCCAGGGCACCCAGGAAGAAGACCGTGGGGATACCCAGCGCATGAAGCGACAGCCACCGAACCGTGAAGATCGGATAGTTGCGCGGCGTGGTGCTGGTCGGAGACTGGCTCATGAATCAATCCAAGCGCAGATCGAGCTGGTCTTTACCTTCGTAGCGCTGGCTCACGACGGGGGCCTTGAGTTCCTGCGCCTGGAAATAGGCATCCGGGCGGGGAGTGCCGAAGGCGTCGTAGGCGAGGCCCGTGGAGACGAACAGGAAGCCCGCCAGAAAGATCGCCGGCAAGGTGACGGCGTGGATGACCCAGTAACGGATGCTCGTGATGATCTCGAAGAACGGACGTTCTCCGGTGGAGCCGGCAGCCATGGCAGCGGGCAATTCAGCTACGTGATCTTAAACGCTGGGCCGGCGGAGCCGGGATGGGGGCCGCCGGTTGGTTACAGAGGGACGCAGTCCCGGGCGGAGGGAGGGGGAGAGCTCAGCCCACCCAGCGCAGCAGGCTGCCCCGCTCCCCGAGCACGAACCCCTTGCCGTCCCCGGGGAAGACGAAACGGGTGAAGTTGGTGGGCTGGCTGGCGCCGAGCGGATCCTTCTGCCAGCTGGAGCCCCCGTCGCGGCTCACCAGCAGGGTGCCGCTGCCGCCCCCGGCCCAGATGGCTCCGTCGGGATCCCAGGCCATGTCCAGATAGCCGTAGCCGTTGGTGATCGGGATCACCGGCTTGCTCCAGTCCTCCACATCGGCGGCGTCGGGGTTGAAGCGGAGCTGGGCGCCGCGGGTGACCATCCAGAGGTTGCCGTCGGGCTGGAAGCCCATGCTCTGCAGGCGCTGGCTGCTGATCCGCTGGTGGGGTTCCCAGCGCTCCAGGCCCGGTTGCCAGGTGGCGAAGAAATTGCCGAGGCTCGAGACGCTCACGTAGCGGCCCCCGGGGTCGCGGCGCAGGTCCCGCACGGCGCCGGCCGCATCACCCACGTCGGCCTGCCAGCTGGACCCGCCATCGGTGGTGCGGTAGATCGCGCCCACGTTGGTGGCCAGCTCGGCCCGCTGCGGTCCGAGGGCGGTGATCAGATAGGGGTCGCCGGGCAGCTTGGTGTCGAGCAGCAGGCGTTCCCAGCTGGCGCCGCCATCGCCGCTGCGCAGCAGCAGGCCCGGCTGGCCGACGATCCAGCCCTCCCGGCCGTTGAAGTCGATGCTGATCAACCGGAAGTTCTCGTCCTCGGGCAGGTCGAGGGAGCGTTCCTCCCAGCTGGCGCCGCCATCGCCGGTCTCGAGGATCAGCCGGTTGCTGCCCACCAGGAAGCCGTGGTTCTCATCGGTGAAGGCCAGATCGAGCGGATTGGAGCGGGTGGCCAGCGGCACGGCCTCCCAGGGGCTCGCGCTGGCCAGGGGCACGCCGGTGGTGACGCAGCCGGAGAGTCCGAAGGTGAGGCCCGCGGCCAGCACCAGGCCCAGCAGAGAGGAGAGCAGGCGGTTCACGGGGCTCAGCGAAGGGAATAGAGGGAGAGGAAGAAGGCGAACGCCAGGGCGAAACCTCCGAAGATCAGCACGTTCTTCTGGCCAGGGGTGAGGGTGTTCACCCCCAGGCCGAAGTTGAGGTTCTGCTCGAAGCCGCTGGGCTTGCTGCGGGGGCCGATATCCTTGAAGGCGCCGACGCGGCTGCGGCAGACGGGACAGCGGAAGCCGATCGGATCGAGGGCCGAGAAGGGGGTGCCGGGGGGGATCGCCAGCTTGCGGATCCCCTCATCGGGGTCGAAGACGAACCCGCAGCTGCGGCACTCGAAGCGGTGGGTGTCGGGGTCGTCGGCGGATTCGCCGTCGGCGGCGGGGGGATCGCCCGTGGCGACAGCGGCGGGCCGGGAGTCGGAGACCTCCACGGGGGGCTGGGAGTCGGGGGCCGCCTCCGGGGGCTCCGTCGCGTCACTGTGCTGCCCGTTGACCATGGCTTGGGCCCTGTGCCGTCAGCGGTGACTCTATCCAGGCGGTTCCAGCCGATGGATGCCAGACTGCGCGCCAGCTCGGCCCCCTCCATGTTCGTCCTGCCCGGCTATGACGCCTTTCTGGGCTTCCTGCTGATCTCGGCGGCGGTCCCGGTGCTGGCCATCGTCGTCAACAAACTGGTGGCGCCCAGCTCCCGAGGCGGCGAGCGACGGCTCACCTATGAATCGGGCATGGAGCCGATCGGCGGGGCCTGGATCCAGTTCAACATCCGTTATTACATGTTCGCACTGGTCTTCGTCATCTTCGATGTCGAGACCGTGTTCCTCTATCCCTGGGCGGTGGCCTTCCATCGCCTGGGTCTGCTGGCCTTCATCGAAGCGCTCATCTTCATCGCGATCCTGGTGGTGGCCCTGGCCTACGCCTGGCGCAAGGGCGCCCTCGAATGGAGCTGAGCTTCCCGGAACCCCACCGCGCCTGCCGCCTGGAACCGAACCGAGTCGACGCATGACCCTCTCCCCTTCCCCCACCGCGCCCGGCGAGGCCCCGCTCTCGATCGAGGCCCTGCGCGATCTGCGGGCCTCCAGCTGCTCGCCCGTCGGAGCCCCGTCGGTCACCTCGGATCTGTCCGAGAACGTGATCCTCACCAGCCTGGATGACCTCCACAACTGGGCCCGGCTCAGCAGCCTCTGGCCCCTGCTCTACGGCACCGCCTGCTGCTTCATCGAGTTCGCGGCCCTGATCGGCTCCCGGTTCGACTTCGACCGTTTCGGCCTGGTGCCCCGCTCCAGCCCCCGCCAGGCGGATCTGCTGATCACCGCCGGCACGATCACCATGAAGATGGCACCGGCCCTGGTGCGGCTCTACGAGCAGATGCCCGAGCCCAAGTACGTGATCGCCATGGGTGCCTGCACGATCACCGGCGGCATGTTCAGCGCCGACTCCACCACGGCCGTGCGGGGGGTGGACAAGCTGATCCCGGTGGATCTCTACATCCCCGGCTGCCCGCCGCGGCCGGAGGCGATCTTCGATGCGGTGATCAAGCTTCGCAAGAAAGTGGGCAATGAAGCCCTGGCGGAGCGGGGCCTGAATCTCCCCACCCATCGCTATCTCACGATCGACCATGCCCTCAGGGCGGTGGAGCCGATCGTGACCGGCGCCTACCTGCGCGCCGAGACCCAGCAGGCCGCCCTTGCCGCCGCCGCCGGTCTGCCCATGGCGGCCCCCGCCGCCGCCGAACTCGCCGGGGCCCCCGCCCCGGACCCCAGCCGCGCCTTCTCCAGCGATGCCTGATCCCACCTCCCAGCCGGCGGCTCCGGAGCCGAGCCCGGCCGCCGCTGCCGACACCGCCGAACTCACCCCAGCGCCGGCGGGTCCCATCAGCCAGTGGCTTTCGGGCCAGGGCTTCGAGCATGAGCCCCTGCCCCCCGATCACCTCGGCGTCGAGCTGATCGCGGTGGAGCCCCTGTTCCTGCCGGTGGTGGCTGCGGCCCTCAAGGCCACCGGCTTTGACTACCTCCAGTGCCAGGGCGGCTACGACGAAGGCCCCGGGGGGCGACTGGTCAGCTTCTATCACCTGGTCAAGCTGGGGACGGGGGCCGATCCCAGCCCGGCCCCCGGCAGCGCCCCCGAGGAGGTGCGGCTCAAGGTGTTCCTGCAGCGCGACGGCATCCTCACCATCCCCACCCTCTACGGCCTGTTCCGCGGGGCGGACTGGCAGGAGCGGGAAACCTTCGACATGTTCGGGATCAGCTTCGAGGGCCACCCCCACCCGAAGCGGCTGCTGATGCCGGAGGACTGGAAGGGCTTCCCCCTGCGCAAGGATTACGTCCAGCCCGAGTTCTACGAGATGCAGGACGCCCACTGAGCCCGGCCGGCCGGGCCGCGGGGCACCCGTGGGGCCGACTTCGCAGCCGCTCTGCAGGACCCTCAGAGCACCGGCAGGATGCTCTTGTCCCCCTTGTGTTTGCGGTAGAAGCGCATCACGGCGTGGGAGAGGCTGCGCGGATCGTGACGGAGGGTCGGGCCGGGGCGCAGGCCCTGGAGGGAGGCTTCCATCACTTCGTAGCCCTGGCTGCGCAGCTTGGCCCGATCACAGAGCACGGGTTCGGCGCCCCGGGCCAGGTACGCCTGCACCAGCTGGGGATCGCCCGGATTCTCCTGGGCCAGCACTGCTGGAAACAGGCGCTGGTCCACGCCGAGGCTGGCCAGCTGGGATTCGATCGCCCGCAGATGCCCCTCCACGTCCAGGTGGTCGGTTTCGCCCGGCTGGGTCATCAGATTGCAGATGTAGAGCCGCGGGGCCTTGCTGCGGCTGATCGCCTCCACCAGTTCGGGGACCAGCAGGTTCGGCAACAGGGAGGTGTAGAGGCTGCCGGGGCCGAGCACGATCAGATCGGCGTGGGCGATCGCCTCGATCGCCCGCGGCAGGGCCGGCGGCCGCTCCGGGCTGCAGCCGAGCCGCACGATCGGGCTGGGGGAATGGCCGATGCACGACTCCCCTTCGATACGATCCCCGTTCTCCAGCTCCGCCCAGAGGCGCACATCGGCATTGGTGGCCGGCACCACCTGCCCCTGCACCGCCAGCACCCGGCTGCTGGCGGTGATGGCCGATTCCAGGCTGCCGGTGATGGCCGTGAGCGCGGTGAGGAAGAGGTTGCCGAAGCTGTGGCCCTCCAGCCCGCTGCCCGATCGGAAGCGGTACTGGAACAGGCGGGTGAGCAGGGGCTCCTCCCGGGCGAGGGCGGCCAGACAGTTGCGGATGTCGCCCGGCGGCTGCACGCCGAACTCCCGCCGCAGCACCCCGCTGCTGCCGCCATCGTCGGCCACGGTGACGATGGCGGTGATGTTGCCGCTGTAGCGCTTCAGCCCGCTCAGCAGGGTGGAGAGGCCGGTGCCGCCGCCGATCGCCACGATGCTGGGGCCGCGGTTGAGCCGCCGCTGGGCCAGCAGGGCATCCACCAGCACGGTGTCCTTCTCCGGGGCCAGGGCCTGCTGGATGGACCCGAAACTGCGGCTCTGGCCCCAGATCACCAGGGCCACCCCGGCGATCAGCACCAGCGGACCGGTGTATTCCCGGGGCAGCACCCGCGCCACGGCGGAGATCAGCCAGGTGAGGGATTCGAGAATCCAGTAGATCGGCTTCAGATCGGCCAGGATGGCGGCGCCCACTAGGGCCAGCATGAGCCCGAGGCCGGAGGTGACCACCCACCGCTTCACCACCAGACCGGGTTGCAGCCAGCGCACTGCCCGCCGGGAGCGGCTGACCAGATCCTGCCGGCGCCGCTCGCCGCGCCCCATCCAGAGGGGACGCCGGACCGGGCGGGGCGGCGGTGCGGAGGTCGGCTGGGGGCGCGGGGAATTCAAGCCGTTGGGGCGTACCGCCACAGCACAGGGCTTGCGGAACTGTACGGATGAAAGGCCAGCATGAACCAGTTCCGTCTCCGCAGGGCCCGTCCCATGCCAACCCCGGCCCGGGGCGTCCCCCCGGTGTTTGACCCGGAGGCTCCGGTGCTGGAGCTGGAAGGGGTGAGCATGCGCTGGGGGTCCAACCTTGTGCTCGACCGGCTCGACCTGAGCCTGCGGGCCGGGGAACGCCTGGCCGTGGTGGGTCCGTCGGGGACGGGGAAATCCACCGTGCTGCGCATCCTGGCCGGGCTGCTGCTGCCCACTTCCGGTACCCTGCGCATCCAGGGCGTTCCCCAGCTCTACCTGCGGCTGGACCAGCGCCGACCCCCGGACGTGCGGCTGGTGTTCCAGAACCCGGCCCTGCTGGGCTCGCTCACCGTGCGGGAGAACGTGGGCTTTCTGCTCTATCGCCACAGCCGCCTGCCGGAGGCCCGGATCCGCCAGCAGGTCGCCCACGCCCTCGAGGCGGTGGGCCTCTCCGGGATCGAGGAACTCCTCCCCGGGGAGCTGAGCGGCGGCATGCAGAAGCGGGTGAGCTTCGCGCGAGCCCTGATCGAGGATCCCGGTCGCTCCTTCAACCAGCATCCGGTGCTGCTGTTCGATGAACCCACTGCCGGCCTGGATCCGGTGGCCTGCACCCGCATCGAGGATCTGATCGTCACCACCTCCCGGATGGCGGCGGGCTGCTCGGTGGTGGTGAGCCACGTGATGAGCACGATCCTGCGCACGGCCGAGCGGGTGGCGATGCTCTACGGGGGCGAACTGCGCTGGCTCGGCGGGGTCGAGGAGTTCGCCCGAACCGAGAACCCGTATGTGCGGCAGTTCAGAACGGGTAGTCTGAGCGGCCCGATGCAACCGGCGGAGCTCTGAAGGCCCATGCGCCGCAGCGTGCGAGAAGCCATCGTCGGATTTTCGCTGCTGGCGGCCGTGGCCGGAGGGGCGGGGTTCTGGATCTGGCTGCGGGGCATCTCGCTCAGCCGCGACAACTGGACGGTGCAGGTCAGCTTCAGCGATGCGGCCGGGCTGGCCGACCGCTCCCCGGTGATCTACCGGGGCGTTCAGGTGGGCTCGGTGATCAGCATCGAGCCCTCCAGTTCGGCCGTGACGGCGGAACTGGAGATCACCGATCCCACCCTGCAGCTGGCGCGCCCGACCAAGGCCCAGGTGCAGACCGGATCCCTGCTGGGCGGTGACGCCCAGGTGGCGCTGGTGAGCCTGGGCAACCCCCTGCCCACCAGCGCCCCCCTCCCCCGCGACGAGGACTGCGACAACGCCGTCATGGTCTGTGCCGGCTCCAAGCTCGAAGGGGTGACCGCCGCCAGCCTGAGCACGGTCACCGAACTGATGCAACGGTTGCTGGCCCAGGTGGACCAGGAACAGGTGGTGCCCCAGCTGGCGCGCACCACCCGCAGTTTCGATGCCACCTCCAAGGAGGCCACGGCCTTCCTCAAGAACGCCCAGCGCCTGGTGGAGGAGCTGAAACGGGCGGTGGGGAAGGCCGATCCGATCCTGGCGAACCTGAACACCGCCACCGCCGAAGCCGCGGCGGCCAGCCGTCATGTGCGCAACCTCACCGCCGCGCTGGACAACCCGAGAACCCTGGCGGAGCTCAAGGCCACCGTGGGCAACGCCGAGCGCCTCACCGCCCGCATCGATGCCGTGGGCGGCGACGTGAACAAGCTCACCAGTGACGCCGAGTTCATGGACGGGGTGCGCAGCGTGGCGATCGGGCTGGGCCAGCTCTTCGATGAGCTCTACCCGGCCCAGACGGGCCTGGCCCGCGACAAGGCGCAACAGGAGAAAACGGGGACGAAGGCCGCGCCCGGGCCCCGCTGAGCCCTCCGCTGTTCAGAGGCCGGCGACGGCCTCCATGGCGATGGCGGCGATCGCCTGGTCACTGGCCTTGGGCAGCTGCACGTACTTGCCGCCGGCGGCTTCGGCCAGGTCCTTGCCCATGCCGCTGCCGATGAACTTGCGCTCGGTGTCGATCACCAGCAGCCTGATCCCCAGGGCCCGGAAGCGGCCGGCCACCTGGATCACCTCCTCCTTGAGGTCGACGGGCTCCTCCCCCTCCAGCTGGGGCTGGCCCAGGGAGCGCCCGAGGGGCACGTTGCCGCGGCCATCGGTGATCGCCACCACCACCACCTGGCCGAGGTCGCCGGTGGCCAGGGCGTTGGCCGCCACCCGGGCCGCCTGGGTGAGGCCGTGGGCAAGTGGGGAGCCGCCGCCGCAGGGCATTGATTCGAGCCGGCGGCGGGCGGCGGTGATCGAGCGGGTGGGGGGCAGCAGCACCTCGGCCTGCTCGCCGCGGAAGGGGATCAGGGCGACTTCATCGCGGTTCTGGTAGGCCTCGGTGAGCAGGCGGATCACGGCCCCCTTGGCGCTCTGCATGCGGTTGAGGGCCATCGAGCCGCTGGCATCCACCAGGAAGATCACCAGGGAGCCGGCCTTGCGCTGTAGCTGCTTGGCCCGCAGGTCGCCCTCCTCCACGATCACGGCCCGGTGGGGCTCTCGGGCCCGGCGCGCTTTCTGATAGGGGGCGGCGGCCCGCAGGGTGGCATCCACGGCGATGCGGCGCACGGGGCCGCGGGGCAGCATCGGCTTGACGTAGCGGCCGCGGGAGTCGGAGAGCACAACCGAGCGCTTGCCGCTGCCGCCGCTGCGGGATCTGGCGGCGGCGAAGAGCAGCAGATCGGGATCGATGGCGATCGCCTCGGGATCGAGCAGGAACTCTTCAGGCACCTGGGGGGGGGCCTGGTCCTCGGGGCTGTCGTCGTCGGGGTCGTCGTCCGCCCGGTCGTCGTCGCTGTCGGGCTCCGGCGGTTCCTGCTCGGGCGGCTCGGGGCTGTCGGGCTCGGGCGGCTGCTCCCCCTGGGGCGGCGGCGGTGGCGGCGGCTCCAGCGGTTGCTCGGGATCGGGCGGCGGCACTTGCAGGGCCCGCGGGGCGATCACCAGCCGCACGGCCACCTGCAGGTCGTCGGGCTCCACCGCATCGCGGCCGCTCAGGGCCGCGTGGGCCCGGGCCACCCGCACGGCGTAGAGCTCGGAGCGGTGTCCCTCCACGCCGCCACGGAGGGCCTCGTTGACCAGGTAGGCGATCTGCTCGCGGGCGATCGTCACGTCGGGCAGCCACTGGCGCGCCAGCAGCAGCTGGGTGGCCAGGCCGTCGGTCTCCTCCTGCCAGCGGGTGCGGAAGGCTTCGCTGGAGGCGCCGTGATCGAGGGCGGAGCTGGTGATCGCCACCCGCTGCTCGATTTCCAGCAGCTGGTTGGCCGAGAGGGCGATGGCGAAGCGGTCGAGCAGGTGGTCGCGCACCGCCCCCTCCTCGGGGTTGTAGGTGGCGATCAGCAGGGAGCGGCAGGGATGGGAGAGGCTGAGGCCCTCGCGCTCGATCCGGTTGACGCCGCTGCCCACCGCCGCCAGCAGCAGGTTCGTGAGGCCGTCGTCGAGCAGGTTGAGTTCATCGATGTAGAGCACGCCCCGGTGGGCTTCGGCCAGCAGGCCGGGCTGGAACACCGGCGCGCCGGCGCTCAGGGAGGCGGCCACGTCCACCGAGCCCACCAGGCGGTCCTCGGTGACGCCGAGGGGCACCTGGATGAACGGGGCCGGGATCACCGCGGTGGGCAGCAGCGCCGCGGAATCGGTGCCCGTGGGATCCCCGCCCAGATCGGTGATGCGGCTGTGCACCGCGGCGTCCCAGTCGTCGGGGCGCTGGGGATCGACGTTGAGGCGGCGGCAGGCATCGCCCAGGTCGAGCACGTCGATCGGGGGCAGCAGGGCATGGAGGCCGCGGGCCAGCACCGATTTGCCGGTGCCGCGGCCCCCGGCGATCACCACCCCGCCCAGGCCGGGATCCACGGCCGCCAGCAGCAGGGCCAGCTTGAGGGTGCCGTGGCCGGTGATCGCCGCCAGCGGGAAGGCGCGGGCGGCGGCGTGGCCGGCACGGGGTCCGGAGGCGGCAGTCCCGCTGGCGACCATGGGGGGGCGGTTGGCGGAAGGGGAGGCCTTCAGTCTGGAGGATCACTCCCCGGGCATCCGGGCGGGTGCCGCCCGGCCGGGGCGCCGCCTAGAAGCGCGACATCGCCTTGATCTTGGCGAGCTTGCCGGCATCGAGGCCGTTCAGTTCTTCGAGATGCAGCAATTCTTCCTTGACCAGGTTGGCGAAGACGAAGAGGATGCCGTCGAGGCGCATGTCGAAACGGCCTTCGATCACATGGCGCTGGGTGCTCAGATAGTCGTGAAGACGCCAGAGCGATTCGGCGGAATGCATCGAATTGGCCTGGTGGCGCACGGTGCCGATCAGCGTTTCGATGGCCCGTCCGTAGGCCGTGCTGAAGGCCTGCTCGGCAATGGCCTGTTCCGCCTCGGTCCAGCCGATCAACGCCGCTTCCACCATGGATCTCTCTTGCGATGATGGACCCTAATGGGGAGCCGATGGGGCCGCGAGCCGATCGCTCGGGGGTGGGGGGTGGGGGCGGACTGCCCGCTGGCGGGGCAGCTGAAACCACGCCCTCGAGGGAAACTCGTGGTGCTCCCAGTGGTAGCCGAAGTGATAACAGGCCAGCAGGGACAGCCACTCCGGCAGCTCCAGACTGCGGGCGTGGTGACGGTTGCCCGTGCCGGCCCAATCCCGGTGGGGCAGATAGGTGCCAAAGACAAACAGCTGCAGCGAGCTCAGCAGCAGGGGCAGGATGCAGAACAGCACTCCATGGAGCAGGCCGGCCCGGATGGCCCCGGGGCCGGACCCTGCCGCCGCGGCCCCGATCAGCAGGCCCCAGAAGGCCAGCAGCAGCCCCATCTGGCCGCTGGAGAGATAGCCCGCCAGGAAGTGGAGGTACCAGCGCAGCGGCCCCCGGTCTGGATCGGGCCGGTGGTCGGGGTCGTGGGCCGTGCCGGGGGCCTGGTGGTGGCGGATGTGGTTGGCGCGGCAAAGGCCGTAGGGCAGGCAGCCGTAGAGCCCCAGGGCCAGTTGCCCCAGCCGGTGGTTGGCCCGGGGTCGGCCCGGGAGCAGCAGGCCGTGCATGGCGTCGTGGCCGACGATGAACAGGCCGGTGTGGAGCACCGAGCGGATCAGCACGGCCAGGGCCAGCAGCGGGCCGGGGAGGGCGGCCCGGTCGGCTGGCAGCAGCACCACGAGGCTGGCCGTCCAGGCCAGCAGGATCAGAGCGGCCAGCACCAGGCCGGTGCGGGTGCCGCCCGCGTCCGGGGCGGCTCCGCTGCCTGGGGCGAGGCTCAACGGGCGAACTTGAGCAGTTCGGCCGGGGAGGCGAGCAGGTCGATGGCCACGAAATAGATCTTCCCGTCGGGGCTGAGCAGGAAGCGCCAGGCCACATTCATGCCCACACCGGCGCCGAACCAGGGGGTCTGGACCTTGCCGGTGACCTTGATCTGGGTGAATTCCCCATCGGCGGGCTCGGCGTAGCCGGATTCGGGCAGCAGCCGCAGGTTCTGGCAGTCTTCGCGGAAGAAGCTCAGCACGGCCTCCTTGCCGACGATCGGCTTCTGGAAGGGGGGCTGCAGGGCGCCGTCGGGGAGGAAGAGCTCAATCAGGCTGTTGAAGTCGTTGGCGTTGAGCAAATCCATGTAGGCGATCACCGTGGGGTTATCGATCCCGCTGATCGACACCTTGGTGCGCTGCTCTTCCGGGGTGGGGGCCACCACCGGCTCCATCATCCGTTGGCCTTCACCCTTGGCGGGGTCGTAGCCCATGTCGACCACGAAGTTGCGCAGCAGGGTGATCTGCTGGCCCTGCTCCACGCCCTTGAGGGAGCTCAGCACGGAGGCGGCATTGGCGGAGAGCTGGTAGCCCTGGGGAATCGGCGCCACCAGGCCGGCGGCCATCCATTCGCCGAGCTGATACCAGAACCCGAGCTTGATGTTCACCGACCAGGCGGCATAGGTGCGGCCGATCGGGGTATCCGACCGGTTGGCCAGATCGCACATCACCTGGCTCTGCTCGGGGAAGCCCATGCCCTTGATCTGGGCGAGTGTGAGCTCCGCGAACTGCATGCGGGCGGCGCCGGGGGCGGCGATGGTGATGGTTTTGCCCATCTCCAGGTAGGCGTACCAGATCAGGGCCAGCTGGTCTTCGGCGCTGAGCAGCCGGAAGCGGGCGGTGATGGCAGGAACGGCGTCCGCCGAGAGGGTGTCAGGAAAGATCTGGGCGGCCTTCTCGAGCGTGAACATGCGCAGTCGATCCCTTTTGTTAAAGAAGCTTGCGAAGCCTAGCGGAAGCGGGCCGAATCTGGTATATAAAATTTGATTGCAACATGTGCCCGTGGCTACAGGGGCTGCCAAGCTCCAGCGGGAACCGCTGGATTCGCCCGTCCCATCCTCCACCCGCCCAGGACCGTGCGACGAAAGCGGTGAGAGGCTGGGGGCCGGATCCACGCCAGGCTGGAGCCATGCTTCGCTTCCTGCTCAACGTTCTCTGGTTCGTGCTCGGTGGCTTCGTGATGGGGCTGGGCTGGTGGCTGGCTGGCCTGGTGGCCGCGATCACGGTCGTGGGGCTGCCTTGGGCGCGGGCCTGCTTCGTGATCGGCAACTTCTCCTTCTGGCCGTTCGGCTACGAGGCGATCAGCCGCCGGGAGCTCACCGGCCGCACCGACCTGGGCACCGGCCCCCTGGGGCTGGTGGGCAACGTGATCTGGTTCCTGCTGGCGGGCTGGTGGCTGGCGATCGGCCACCTCGGCTCCGCCCTGGCCTGCTTCGTGTCGATCATCGGGATTCCCTTCGGGATCCAGCACATCAAGCTGGCCCTGATCGCCCTGGCTCCGATCGGTCTGCAGGTGGTGCCGCGCGGGACGCGTCCCCAGGCGGCGGGCTGACGCGGCAGTGGAGCGTCGCCAGGGCCTCATCGGGCAGGCCCAGGAAGCGATCCAGCCAACCCTCGCCGCAGGGCTCGATCGTGGCCACCCCCACCAGCCGGGCCGTGCCGTCGGCGGTCAGGGGCTGGCCACGGATCCGGTGCCGCCGGCTGGACACCGCCCCGGTGGTCAGTTCGGTGTCGACCCGCAGGGCCGGGGCGCGGTAGAGGGAACCCAGCGAGAACAGGAACCGGGCCGTGAAGCGCAGCGTCAGCGCGCCGCCGGCGGCTTCGAGGCAGCCGGTCAGCCGCTCCGGCTCGATGGCGATGCGCAGGCCCGGCGGCAGGGGGAGGCCCAGCAGGCGGGTGCTGCGCCCCTCGAGGGGCGGGATCGTGAGTGCGGCAGGCTCGAACCGCAGGGATCGCCCCCCGGCGGCAGCGGCCGGCCCCAGCTCGCCGCTGCCCCCACCGCCGCGGGCGTCGTAGCGGAAGCGGGGATAGCCGCCGATCACCAGGGCGCAGTCCGCCAGGGTGGAGAGCTGCAGGGGGGAGATCCCCGCGGTCATCCCTGGCGCAGGGGTTCCAGTTCTCCCTTGCCGTGGGACTCGGCCAGGGCGTCGTAGCCGCCGAGCAGGACCCCGTCGATGAACACCTGGGGCACGCTGCCCTCACCCTCGGGCTCGATCACCTGGTGGGGAATGCCCAGACCGCGCAGCAGGCGCAGGGCGCGCCAGGACCAGGGGCAGCCGTGCCGCACGGCGATCGTGACCCGCGGCTCGGCGGGGCCAGCCGCTGCCTGGGCCCTGGATTCGGCGTCCACACCAGCCGGAGCGGGAGCCGGCAGCGGGCTGTCGAGCAGCCCCACCAGCAGGTCGGCGCCCTTGAGCACCAGGCTGCCGGGTTCGAGGTGGCCGCCCCACACCTGGCAATCCGCATCGGAAAGGCTCAGGTGCAGGTGCACTCCGGCGGGGGCCAGGGTGCCCTGCAGGGTGATGATCTCCAGCTCCCCCTGGAGCACGGTGGGGTCCGGCTTGCCGGGGCACTGGAAGGCGGCCTGCGACAGGTTGCCCACCACGCCGAGCACGAATCCGGACGCGTCGTGCTCCACTGCCAGCTGCTCCAGCGCCAGGCGCAGGTCGCTGCCGGGCAGCAGATGGAGGGGCACGGAACGCATCGGCGGGACGGTCGAAGGCTGGGGGCCAGGCTACCGGGGAGGCTCCGCCGGCATCCCGTCGAGCAGCGGCAGCCGGGGGTGCTGCAGCTGGAGGCCCAGGGCGTGCAGCCGGCGGTTGGACACCCGGCGCCCGCCGGCGGCCCCAGCGTCGGCAGGGGCCTCGGCCTCCCAGATCACCGGCTCAAGGCCGGCGGCGCGGCAGCTGAGATCAATCAGGTCGCGCACGCGGATCGGCGCGTCATCCACCAGGTTGACGACCCCGTCGAGGCCCGGCTCCACCGCATGGGCCAGGGCCGCCACCACGTCGTCGCGGTGGATCCAGCTGGTGACGGCGGCGCCATCCCCCTGGCGGCGCCGGCCCGCCAGGGGACGGAACCGCTCCGGAAGGTCCCGCCCGGGGCCGTAGATCGCCCCCAGGCGCGCGATCGCGACGCGGCGGCCGGGGGCGCGGCAGCCGAGCAGCACCGTTTCGGCGTCGCACAGGATCTCGCCGTGCCGGTCGCGGGGCTGCAGGGGGGTGTCCTCCTCCAGCAGGCCGTCGGCGGTGCCGTACACCGAGCAGCTGCTGGTGTACACGAGCTGCCGGAGTCCGGGCAGGCGGCTCACCACGGCCGCCAGGGTCTCCATTGGGCGCAGGAAGGTGGCCTCGTAGCCGTCGGCACCCACCGGCCTGTCGCCGGTGGGTGCCAGGCAGAACACGGCCGCCTCACTGTCCTGGAGCGCCAGCAGGAGGTCGTCGGGGTTGGCGGCGTCGAGCACCTGCACCGCCTCGGCCAGCTCGGACAGCTCGGACACCCGCTCCGCCCGGGTGGTGGTGACCCGCAGCCAGTGCCGGCCCCGGGCGCGCCAGTGCCGTGCCAGCGCCGAGCCCACGTAGCCGCAGCCGATGATCGTGATCCGCATCTGGGCCCAGCATGTGCGCGGCAAGCTAGGGGGCATGACCGGCCACGACCGCCAGTGGGAGCTCAACCGGCTCAACTTCGAGGGCCGCTGGTGCGGCCCCAGCCACTGGTATGAGCGCCGCGCCAGCGGCGCGCTGGATCTCTCCGGGCCCAGCACATCGGTGGCCGACACCTGCTACTCCATCCGTTTTTCGGACGCCGACACCGGCCTCTGGGACGGCCGTGGCCTGCGCTTCGCTCCGGAGGGCCGGCGGCAGCTGCCCCTCTCCCGCGCCAGCTACAACCGGGGCGGCCAGTGCTGGCAGTTCCGTGGTGCCGCCGGCCAGTCGAGCCTGGCGGTGGATCCGCGGCAACCGCGCTTCGGCCATGAGGTGAACCTGTTCCGGGGGCGGGCCCGCTCGATGCTGGTGCTGCTCTACGCCCGGCCGGAGCCCGAGCCGGAGCCCGAGCCCGGCCGGGCCGGGGCCTCCGGCTGGCGGTTGCGGAGCCTGGGGGTGGTGCCCTTCCGCTGCAGCCTGGCGCCCCGGCCCGATCCGCCCCGGCCCCCGGCCGGCGACTGGCGGGCGGTGCTGGCGGAGCAGGAGGGCTGGCCCGGCCAGCTGGAGCGCCTCGAGCCCCATCACTGGCCCGCCACCGATCCGGAGCCGCTGTCGTGCGAGCCCTTCCGCCCCGACAGCTTCTGTTGCGGCAGCCTCAACGCCGGCTTCGCCGATGGCCTGCTCTGCTCCCTGCCGGAGCAGCTGCCGCCGGGGGCCTTCCGGCTGGAGGTGGGCTGCCGGTTCGACGCCGATCACTTCCACCAGGTGAGCCTGCTCCACGACGCTGAGCAGCGGCTCACGGCCTGGGAGCTGCGACGGTTCCGGCGGCCCTGACGCTGCCGCTGGCCCTGCTTTCGGGCCGGTCCGGCACCGTGCCCCGGATCGCATGGGCCCGGGCCGTGAGGGTGATCGGTTCCTCCCCCGGCGCCTGCCAGAGGCTGCGCAGCCGTTCCTGAACCCGTAGCTGTTCCTGCTCCGTCAGGGTGGCGAGGGTCTGCCCGGCGCTCGGTCCGTCCAGCAGGGTGCTCCAGAGGTCGGCAAAGCCGGAAAAGGTGCGTTGCACCGAGATCTGCCGCGTCTCGATCCGCTCCAGCCCGCAGCCCATCCACAGCTCCTCCAGCCTCTCCTGGCGGGAGGCATCCGGGCTCGGCGGCCTCGGCGGGATGCGGCCCATCTCCTCCAGGGCGGATCGCACATCCCGGTAGGGGAACCCTCCGTGGGCCATGTCCCAGACGTAGGCGGCCACCGTTCCGGAGGGGGACACCACCCGGACCATTTCCGCCAGGGCGCGGGCGGGGTCGGGAACGAAGGAGATCACTAGGGGCATCACGGCGATCTCAAAAGCGTCGGACCGGCAGGGCAGGGCCATCGCATCCCCGAGTTGGAAGCGGGCGCCCCCCAGCGCCGGGTGCTGGCGGGCGAAGCTGAGCTGGGCCTCGGAGGGATCCACGCCCTCCAGGGCCCGAGGGGCGCAGCGCTCCGCCACCAGCCGGGTGAAGGCACCGTTGCCGCAGCCCACATCGAGCCAGCGCCGATCCGGCGCGGGCGCGAGCCAGTCGAGAAAGGCGCTCCCCACCAGCCGACTCCACACCCCCATGAAGCGGTCGTAGGCCGCCCCATCGGAGAAGCGGATCGCTTCCCCCGTGCTGGTCATTCCAGGGCTGCCAGTGGTGGAAGCAGCATGGCAGGAGGCCCACGATCGGCGCCGTAGGCCAGGGTCACTCCGGCCGGCAGCTGCCGGCGCTCCTGCCGAAAGGCAGCGCAGCCGCCAGGCCTGGGCGGCCGTCGCCGGTTCCCCGGGTCCGGCGATGCCGAGCCCGGGCCGTCGGGGCCTCGGAGCAGGACCCCTGGGGCTGGATCGGTCGCGCCCGAGGGCACCGCGGTGCTGGCCGTGCAGGCCGGCCGGGTGCAGCGGGTGGCCGTGATCGATGGCTACGGCCTCACGGTACTGATCGATCACGGTGGGGATTGGTCGAGCTTCTACGCCCACCTGCAGCAGGCCTCGGTGGAGCCAGCCGAGAGGGTGGGGGCCGGCCAGCCCCTGGAACTGCGCCAACGGCACCCTCAGGATCTGGTGGCGGTCGATCCCACCCCCCTGCTGCCCGCATCTCCCGCCGGTGGCGCCATCGCCGGAGACCTCCTTCCCTGAGCCCAGCAGGTTTCCCCAGGAGGCGCCGAATCTCGGCCCTGGCGGTGTAGCGTCATCATCACCGGCTTCCCGGGGGTACGCCGGGAAGAGCCAAGCGAGGCCACGTTCTCCAGGAAGCCCCTGATTCCTGGCCTGCACCCTCGATGCCGCGACTTCGACGTCGGCGGTTTGGAGGCTCAGCAGACCTCGAATGGCGGCGGCAGCCGGGTCCTCCCGGGGCACGTTGCGCTGCCGGGCCGCCTCAGCCAGAACGAAGGCCTGTCCTTCGCTGGGCTCGATGGCGACGTCCATGGCATTCCTGCAGGGGCCCCAGGGCATGTGGAGTCCGATGCCGGATCGAGCTCTCCGCTCGTGCCTCTCACCGCCGCCGCCAGCTCCGGATCGAACGCCGCAGGAATCGGCTGCGAGCTTGCGGTGTTCCCGCACGGAGCCGCAGGCTTCCGCGCAGCAGTACCGAGCAGCACCCACGAGCCGCGCGCTTCGTGGTGGATGGAGCGCAGTCCGGCGGGAAAGGCGGCTTGGGGCTCGAAGTCGCCAGGGTGACACGGCTTCAGCGGGACAACCGGATTGACAGCCCCTGATCGCCGTCTCGGGTGGGAGCGCTGCGGTGACCCTGGCCGGAGGGAAGCGTTGACGCATCAACGACCACAGAATGCCCGCGTTCACCACCCGCCATGGGTCTTTGTCGCGCCCTCACCCTCGCTGCCATCAGCGTCGACTGCTGGATGAACAGCAGCTAGCAGACCTGCATGATCAGGCCCCGGGGCCCAGGCGGCTTTGAGATCAGCTTCAGCGGCAGTGCCAGCTTCCGCTTCGTGCCGGCCGGCCCGCCCACCACCGACAACCGCCCCATGCGCGATGAGCAGGGTCGCCTCTGGCTGATGAGCGGCCACCGCCGTTTCGAGCTCATCGAGCTGGCCGCAGCCGTGGATCACAGCTTCCACAGCAAGGTGAAGCCCAGCGGTCACGGTCAGCCCACCGTGACCCTCTACGCCGAACCCAGTCATGGCGCTGCGATCGCCGGCATGGGCGCGTCGGGTGACACCCTCGACAAGCTGGCCTGCACGACCAACCACCAGGGCACCTGGTGCCGTGTGGGCTTCCCTGATCTTCCTCGGCGACGGGGGTTGAGCCCTCACTGACCTGCCGGCGCCGACGTCATGACGATCCGCCACCTCGCCGTGAGCGGCTCCCGCTCCCTGCAGAATGCGGTGCTGGCTCCCCCTCGACCGGCTGACGCTGGCGACGGTGGTGCAGGGTCAGACCACCCTGGAGCGTGGCGCCTGGCGCTGGCAGGGGTGATGGGCCCGGCCGCTTGCCGAGGTTGCCTGACCTCCGTTCACTGTTGCTTGACGAAGCTGTCGATTGTTCCGCCTGTGCCGATCCGCCTGTCCCCTCTGCTCCCGCTGGCCCTGGCCCTCAGTTCCGCTGGTTCAGCGCCACCGGCGCTGGCGGACAGCACCGAAGCCACCTGCATCTTCAGCCGCCACGACCCCACGATCCCGGTGCAGCAGGGGCCGTGCCTGTTCAGTCAGCGCCAGGGCAACG
This sequence comes from Cryptocyanus atlanticus LEGE 06306, assembly GCF_056633155.1. NCBI lineage: Bacteria > Bacillati > Cyanobacteriota > Cyanophyceae > Synechococcales > Prochlorococcaceae > Cryptocyanus > Cryptocyanus atlanticus. The sequence continues at coordinate 67,889 of NZ_JBSJOZ010000004.1, read as the reverse complement.
TGAACGTGCGCTTCGGTGCCTGGGCTTTCCGCTTCGCCAGCGCTGAGCAGGGCCAGACCTACACGCGCAGCAACAGCAGCGAGGGCCTCCGCTTCAACCGGGAGGGGCAGTACACCCTGCAGGTGCTCTGGCGTTCCGCCCAGGCGGTGATTCCCAAACCGCCGGGCTGGACCACCGACAACGTCTTCCTGGGCCGCTGGCAGGGGCAGAGCACGGCGGGCCTGGCGGTGATCGATGTGCTCACAGTGGAACCGAACAGGATCCGCTGGGGCAACCAGGTCAACGGCCTCTGCGACAGTGACTACAGCGTGGAAAACCTCCCCTGGGGCCGCAACGGCCGCTATCCCGATCAGCTGGTGCCGCCCAGCCAGCCGACGGAGCTGGTGTTCGGAGTGGCCCGGCTCACGCTCAGGCCCACACCCTGCAGCACGGGGGATGCCGTGATCCAGCTGGCGATGCCGCTGGATGGCTCCAATGCACTGGAAGTGGTCACCTACGACGCCAAGGGAGAGGTGACCGGCATGTACGGCGCCTTCCAGCGGCTCCCCGCAGCCGGTGGTTGAGCCCCGTCTACGACCTCAGGCCCGGCACTGCGCCCAGAAAACAGGCGAGATCTGGCGATGGTCTGCGGCTAGGAGGGAGGAGGGCTCCCGTCATCGGCAAAAGCCAAGCCGTGGAACTCCAAGCACGGGATGGTGTTGTTGTGCGGGCCTGACGGCCATGCAGCCCTTCATCCATCGGCTCTGAGGCTGCGCAGGATCTTTTTGCAAGCGGTTCTTTGATCTCCGTGTGCTGTGGAACCGCTTCAATCACTCCCGTTGCCGGATTCATCGAGAGGGAGTGGGAACACGGAAGGCGTCCGTGGGCAGGCCTCTGGTGATATCCGCCTCGCGATCAGCCAGTTCAAGGCAGATGGCCCAGAAACCGCCCTCGGGAGCGGATTCGATCACGGCCGTGAGCCCTCCCTTCATGCCAGTTGTTGGCTGCCCTCGCCCCTGAGCCGGAGGATCGCCATGGGCCGCTCGCTCTCGGGGCTCTCGTTGGAGGCGCCAGCCCCAGGCCAACGAACGGAGGGGCCAAGGGCCAGGGCGCAGGACCGGTAGGACTGGTGGCGGAGGCGAGGGACTCGCTCGTGCCTGGGGTGATGACCAGCAGTTCCTGCCGTCAGGCGCCGGCCACGTTTCAGCTCGAACGCTCCCCCAACCGGCCTGACACCGGCAAGGTCGCCGCTGATGGCGACAGGCTCGCCAGGATGGGGCCCTCAGCGTCAGGGCTATGCCCAGGCAGCTCAATACCCCGCGAGACCCGTGCCGACAACAGTGACGACCACCACGTTCGCGGAGTTGGCCCAGCGGGCCGACTATTCGCTGATGGATGTCCTGCGGGCAGATCCCCAGGCCACCGGAGACGGCCACGACCACCAGCCCCGCCAGGTGTTCTCCGGTCATTACGTGCCGGTGACGCCCACCCCGATTCCAGCGCCGGAGCTGGTGGCGTACAGCACCACCCTCTTCAGTGACCTGGGCCTGAGCGAGGCGCTGGCCCACGACGACCAGTTCCGCCGCCTGTTTTCCGGCGACATCAGCGTGGCCCAAGCGCCGATGCGACCGTTCGGCTGGGCCACCGGCTATGCCCTCTCGATCTACGGCAGCGAATACATCCAGCAGTGCCCGTTCGGCACCGGAAACGGCTACGGCGATGGCCGGGCCATCTCCGTGTTCGAAGGCGTGTTCAAGGGCCGGCGCTGGGAGATGCAACTGAAGGGCGGTGGGCCCACGCCCTACTGCCGGGGAGCCGATGGTCGCGCCGTGCTCCGCTCCAGCGTGCGCGAATTTCTGGCGCAGGAGTTCATGCACGCCCTGGGGGTGCCCACCTCACGCTCGCTGACGCTCTATGGGTCCCGATCCGAAACCGTGCGCCGGCCCTGGTACTCCCCGAACTCCCGGTCGTTCGATCCCGACATCCTGGTGGACAACCCGGCGGCGATCACCACCCGCGTGGCGCCATCGTTTCTGCGGGTGGGCCAGCTGGAGCTGTTCGCCCGCCGTGCCCGCAGCGGTGCCCATCCGGAGGCGCGACACGAGCTGCGGATGATCGCGATGCACCTGATCGAGCGGAACTACCGGCCTGAGATTGATCCGGGTCTGGAGTTCAGCGATCAGCTGGTGGAGCTGGCGCGATTGTTTCGCGCGCGGCTCACCGCCCTGGTGGCCCACTGGCTGCGGGTTGGCTACTGCCAGGGCAATTTCAACAGCGACAACTGCGCCGCCGGTGGCTACACCCTTGACTACGGCCCCTTCGGATTCTGCGAACTGTTCGATCCCCGCTTTCAGCCCTGGACCGGCGGCGGCGAGCATTTCTGCTTCTTCAACCAACCGATGGCGGCCGAAGCCAATTATCAGATGTTCTGGTCAGCTATCCGGCCGCTGCTTGCAGGGAACACGGAAGCACTGGCGCGGCTGGATCAGATCCGGGAGGGCTTCGCTGATGCGATGACCCAGGAGATCGAGGCCATGTGGGCCCGGAAGCTCGGCCTGATCAGCTATGACGCCACGCTGGTGAATGAACTGATGGAGCTGATGGTGCTCTCCAAGGCGGACTACACGATCTTCTTCCGCAGGCTGTCTGAGATTCCAGAGCAACTCTCCAGCTTGAAGGAGAGCTTCTACCTGCCCAGTTCAGAGCAGCTCGATGCGCAATGGGAAAGCTGGTTGCAACGCTGGCGGGATCGCCTCACAGATGGCGGCGACACCAAGGCGACATCCGACGCGATGAAACGCGTCAACCCGAAAGTCACCTGGCGCGAGTGGTTGATCGCACCGGCCTATGAACAGGCGGCGCAAGGTGATTTCAGCCTGGTCAGGGAGCTGCAGCAGGTGTTCAGCCATCCCTACGACGAACTGTCTCCGGAGCTGGAGGCGACCTACGACCGCCTGAAGCCCCGGGAATTCTTCAACGCCGGTGGCGTGTCCCACTACAGCTGTTCGTCCTGAGCCGACCAACGTCTGCCTTCTCGTCGCTGGGGCTGGCTACCTCAGCATTGAGAGAGAATGGCATGTATGCCCTGACGGATCTCTGGAAAGCGCTGATAGGCCATCCAGACCTCTTCGAGGTCCACTTGGTCGTAGGCGTGAATCAGAACATCGCGCATCCCTGCCATGGCCCGCCAGGGCAGATCGGGATGATGGTTGCGCAATTCAGGGCTGAGACGCTTGCTGGCCTCACCAGGAATCTCAAGACAACGGATCACGGCATCCTGGAGGTAATCCTTAGCGAGGAATGTCTCTTCGTTTTCAATCGGGTAGCCCAGAGCCCGATCCAGCACGCCTCGGATATCGATCAGAGCCTGGCGATCTCTTGCCTCAATCACAGGGGGATGGCTTCGGCCTCCACCATGGCTTTGAGATCGAGCTTGAGGTTGCGGCGGCGGATCAGATCCACCCGGGTGAGGAGCAGATCCTCTAGAGCTGATTTCAGCTCGACACGGTCGAAAAGGCTGGTGCCACCCGGAAGGTCCACGAGCAGATCCACATCGCTGCTGGGCGTGGCCTGATCCCTCGCCACCGAGCCGAACACCGCCGGATTGCTGGCGCCATGGCGTGCAAGCAGCTCATGGAGCTGGGGGGCCAGTTGCTTAAGCTCGGCAAGTCGCATGGGTGCTCCAGGCCTGTCGTGCGCACAGGGATCTCGACACAAGCTAGACCGCCACCGCCAGCTCCGGATAGCACGCCGCAGGGATCGGCTGCTGCAGCCGCCAGCGGATCGCCATCGGCCGCTCGCCCTAGTGGCTCAAATAGTCGGCAAAATCGAGGCAGTGGAATGGCATGGTGACGCCGCCGCGCTTGTTCTCCTCGCGCACAAACAGCAGCACTCGGCTGCCGCGCTCGTGGTGGTGGATGTAGCGCTGACCGGTGGTTGAGGCTTTTTGGGTGAGGCTCTGGCTCTCCCAGTGGAACTCCCATGGGGAGATGGCGTAGTCGTTGTAGCGGGTGGTGGGGGAGAACAGGCGCTCGGACTTTTTGAGGGTGATGAAGAAGACGTCGCACTGGGTTGCCCGATCGAACAACACCCCTGACTGGCCGGTGGTCTGCTGGGACTCGGTGATCAGCCCGAAGGCGGCGTAGATCTCGGCGCGGCTGTAGCGGGCGTGAAGGGCCAGGGGCACGGGCTGCTCCCAGTCCATGGGAGGGGCGAGGTGGTCGGTGCGCTCCAACAGGAGGGTGAACAGTTCGTGCAGCTCATCGAGACAGGCTGGACAGGCCCAGAGACGGTCCAGGGCGTCTTGCAGGGCAAGGCGATCCGGCGACGTTCCCCAGAGCTGGAGCAGCAGCATGCGCCAACGCCGGCGGTCCGTTTCGCTCAGGCTCTGCACCACAGGCGGCTGTCCATGGGCGAGACCCTGCAGGAGGAAGGAGAGGCGGTCGGTGTCGTCCAGGTGGAGCAAACGCCCCACTCCCCGCCCCAGACGCTGCTCATCGGCGCTCGGCTCGCCCACGGGCTGGCCGTTGGCTTCCTCTACTCCCAACCACCCCAGCTCCCGCTGCAGCAACGCCAGCAGCCCCGCCAGGGATCAGGGGAGCGACTCGCGCAGCTGCTGCAGCAGCCGCTCGCTGAACACACGATCGAGCTGGCCGGCCCCCTGGACCTGAGCGGCTTCCACGCCTTGTTGATGGCTGACACTTCATCGCCTTCAGGCCGGCCATCCTGAAAGCCACCCAGCCTGTTGATCCGGTGCTGCTTGCTGCTTCCCAGCCGATCTGGTCTCTGCCGCTGGAGCAGGTGTATCCAGGTCTGCGCACCACCCCTGAGGGTCTCAGCCAGGCGGAAGCGGAGCAGCGGCTGGAGCGTTACGGCGCCAACCGGCTGCCGCCGCTGAAACGCCGCCCCCTGGTGCTGCGTTTCCTCGACCAGATGCTGCATTTCATGGCCCTGCTGCTGTGGATCGCAGGGGTGCTGGCCTTCGTGGCCGGCACCCCGCAGCTGGGCTCGGCGATCTGGGCGGTGGTGCTGATCAACGGCCTCTTCTCGTTCTGGCAGGAGTTCCAAGCGGAGCGCACCCTGGACGCTCTCACCCGCTCGCTGCCCCGCCAGGTCCAGGTGTGGCGCGATGGCCGGCTGGGCTTCCGCTCCGCTGAGCAGCTGGTGGCGGGTGACCGGCTGCTGCTGGAGGAGGGCGATCGGGTGCCGGCCGACTGCCGCATCAGCGTCAGCCATGAGCTGCGAGTCGATCTTTCGGTGCTGACCGGTGAATCGGTGCCGGTGGCTCGCCAGACCCTGGACCTGCCCGCCGCTCAGGCGGAGCTGCGTCTGCCCAGCGGTGAACGACCCAACCTGCTGCTGGCGGGAAGCACGATCGCCTCCGGCCGGGGCGAGGCGATCGTGTATGCCACCGGCTCCGAAACCGAATTCGGCCAGGTGGCCCGCCTCACGGCCGGCACCCACCGCAGCGCCAGCACCCTGGAGCAGCAGGTGGCCCGCATCGTGCACACGATCAGCACGATCGCCATCACGATGGGCCTGCTCGCCTTCGCCCTGAGCCTGGTCTTCGTGGGCATGACGCCCCTGGAGAGCCTGGTCTTCGCGATCGGGATCATCGTGGCCAACGTGCCCGAAGGCCTGCTGCCCACCGTCACCCTGGCGCTGGCCTTGAGCGTGCAGCGCATGGCGCGTCGCAAGGCGCTGGTGCGGCGTCTCTCGGCGGTGGAGACGCTCGGATCGGTGAGTGTGATCTGCAGCGACAAGACCGGCACCCTCACCTGCAACCGCATGGCGGTGGAGGAAACCTGGCTGCCGGTGCCCGGCGAGGATCTGCAGCGGCTGCTGCTCGAGGGGGCCGCCCTCTGCAGCAACGCCCGCCTCGATGCCGGTGGTGCCGTGGGTGATCCCACCGAAACGGCGATGCTGCAGGCGGCCCAGGCCGCAGGCCTCGATCCGGCTGAGCGGCAGCGCCTCCACCCACGCCGCCGGGAGATCCCCTTCGATTCACACCGGCGGCGCATGACGGTGCTGGTGATGTGGAACGACCCGCCGTTGCCGATCGCCGAGGGCGGCAGCCTGGTGATCACCAAGGGAGCGCCGCTGGAGGTGCTGGAGCGCTGCGAAGCCTGGCTCACGCCCAGCGGCAGCGAACCGCTCGATCAGAGCCGCCGCCGGCAGGTGGTGGCCGCCAACGACGACCTGGCCGCCAGGGGCTTCCGGGTGATTGCCGTCGCCCTGCGTGCCGGGCCGGAAGCCATGCAGGGGGCGCCGGCAGACGTTCTGGAGTCGGGCCAGACGCTGCTGGGCCTGCTGGGCCTCTACGACCCGCCCCGACCGGAAGTGCCCGACGCCATCCGCCGTTGCCACGATGCCGGCATCAGGGTCACGATGGTGACCGGTGACTACGGCCTCACGGCCCAGGCGATCGCCCTGCAGATCGGCCTGCTGGAGCCGAGTTCCGCCCATGGCCAGGGAACGGAGGACCATCACCGGAGTGGCCGGGCAGGTGCCGATCCCGTGCGGGTGATCGAGGGCTCAACCCTGGCCCAGATCAGCGACGTGCATCTGCGGCAGTTGCTGAAGTATCGCCACCGGCTGGTGTTCGCCCGCATGGCCCCGGAGCAGAAGCTGCGGCTGGTGCAGGCCTACCAGGACATCGGCGAGGTGGTGGCCGTCACCGGCGATGGCGTCAACGACGCACCGGCCCTGCGTGCCGCCGATGTGGGCCTCGCCATGGGCATCAGCGGCACCGATGTGGCCCGCGAGGCCGCCGACATCGTGCTGCTCGACGACAACTTCGCCACGATCGTGGAGGCCGTGCGTTTCGGTCGCTCGGTGGTGGCGAACATCGGTAAGTTCATCACTTACATCCTGGCCTCGAACGTGCCGGAGATCCTGCCGTTCCTGGCGATGGTGGTGCTGCGGATCCCGGCGGCCCTCACGGTGCTGCAGATCCTGGCGGTGGATCTCGGCACCGATCTGCTGCCGGCCCTGGGCCTGGGCTCGGAAGCCCCTGAAGCGGGGGTGATGCACCAGCCGCCACGCCGCCGTGACCTGCCCCTGCTCAACCGGCCCCTGATGGTGCGGGCCTACCTGGTGCTGGGGCTGGTGGAGGGACTGATCTCGATGGCGGGCTACCTGCTGGTGTGGCACAACAACGACGTCGACCTCTCCGCCCTGCAACAGCTGGCCCCCGATCTGCTCCACCACCGCGCCGCGCCTGCGGTGCAGGCAATCCAGCAACGGGCCTCCACGGTGGCCTTCTGTCTGATCGTGGCCGGCCAGATGGGGGCACTGCTGGCCTGTCGCAGTGACCGACGCCCCTTCTGGGAACTGCTTGCCAATCCCAACCCGCTGCTGTGGCTGGGTTGGCTGAGTGAACCGGTCGTGGCCGGCCTTCTGGTGCTGGTCGCCCCCATGGCCGCCGTTTTCGACATGGCCCGCTTCCCTCTCGGCTACCTCGGTCCGATCGCGCTGGCACCGGTGGCGGTGCTGGTGGCGGACGCCTTGCACAAGATGTTCATCCGTCAGCGTGGCGGCCCTGCCCACCACCCCCCTTCTGTGAATCCTTGGGCCTCTTCGAGCGCTGGTTGAGTGGCTGAGTGTGGGCCTGACCGATGCTTGTTGCGGTTTTTGGCCGAGCACGGTGAGGCATCGCTTGGAGGGGTGCAGGCGCAGCCTCGGGGATGTCGAGGCCTTCGTTGAACAGTGCTTGGTCGCAGAAAACCGTGGCGAAGAGGATCTGCAACTGGCCGTCGCGCAGGATCAAACGCTGAGAGGTAGGGATTCAGAGGAGACCCAGGAACGTCTCCACGTCAATACCTGCCTGGCGCAGCACGCTCCCCAGGGTGCCCACCGCCAGATCCCGGCGATGCAACGGCACGACGCAGGTGACGCTGGCTTCGCCGCTCTCAGGGTTGCTCGACGGTCTTCGAAGTACCACATGGCTGCCTTTCTGACGCACCACGTGAAAGCCCAGACGCTGCCAGGCGGCGATGACGGCGGACGCCGGCAGCCGTGGCAACTTAGGCAACGTTGACCTCGAAGGTGGTCAGCAGACGGGGCGTCAGCACCGGCTGGGGGCACTCCTCCAGGTAGAGCTCGGTGGCTTCGCGCAGATTGGCCAGGGCTTCCTCGATGGTGTCGCCCTGGCTGGCGGTGCCGACTTCCGGGCACTCCGCCACATACAGCTCCTCTTCCCGGTACAGGATCGCCGTCAGGCGCTGGGGGGTGGCGGTCGCCATGGTCGCCAGCAGCTTGGTTGATCCAGTTTGGCCCCCCTCACACCGCCACCGCCAGCTCCGGAACGAACGCCGCAGGGATCGGCTGCAGCAGGCGCCAGCGAATCGCCATTGGCCGCTCGCCTTCGTGGCTCACGTCTTCGGCAAAACCGAGGCAGTGGAACGGCATGGTGACGACGCGCCGTTTGTTCTCCTCCAGCACAAACAGCAGCACCCGGCTGCCGCGCTCCGCGTGGTGGATGCAGCGCTGCCCCGTGGCGGAAGCTTCCCGGGTGAGGCTCTGGCTCTCCCAGTGGAACTCCCACGAGGAGAAAGCGTAGTCGTTGTAGCGGGTGGTGGGGGAGAAGAGGCGCTCGGACTTCTTGAGGGTGACGAAGAACACCTCGCACTGGGTGGCCTCATCGAAGACCACCCCTTCCACAAGCTGACCCGACCAAAACCGCTCAAAATCGGCAATCCTGGAGTCACCCAATCGAATCCCGATGCCCCTCCGCTCGGCCAGCGAATTCCCGATCACGCCAGATCCAGAGGCTCTGGATGGCACCTACCAGGACTGCCGGGCGGCCCTGGTGTCGGCCAACCGCTCCCGGGGGATCTTCAAGGCCCAAAGCGACAGGCGGGGGGTGGTGATCACCGAGCTGCAGCGGGAGCTGGTGGAGCTGGAGGCGGATCTGGCCGATGAGGCCCGGGCCAAGGCGCGGCTCCATGCGCTCAACGCCAAGCTCGGCGGTGTGATCCGAGAGCTGGAGGAAACGGGCGATGCGATGGTGGGCTTGATCGACGAGAGCGAGCGGCAAAGCGGCTTCTGGCTCGTGGAGATGTTCCGTCGCTTGATCGAGCAGGCGAGGCGCTGGCGATCGGTGAAGGCCAAGGCTGCTGCGTTGGCCGCCGAAGCGGTCGAGGAGACCAATTCCACTGCACCGATGAAGGCTGGCGGCTACGACCAGCTTGGTGGGCAGCCATGAGCGCGGTCCCGTCGATTGTCGATCTGCTGGAGCAGACCAACCGGGAACTCGCTGGCACCGACGCCCGGGTGTACCGCCGGATGGCAGACCATCTGCAGCGCTCCAGTACCGCACTCCAGGACCTCCAGGATCCCCATCCAGAAGGAACAACTCAAGCCCCCATAGCCCTGCTGGGGAAGGGGAGCTTCCTGAAGCAATCTGTGGCCAGCCTCAAACGGCTGTGCAAGGAGCATGGGATCAAGGGCACCTCCAAGCTCCAGAAGGTTGCACTTGCCAAGGTTCTTGAACGCCATGGTGTGACCCCACCACCGCCACCGTTGGAGAGTTTCACAAAGAAGGACTTGATTGCTCTGGTGCGGCAGTTATTGAGGGAGAGTTGAGAGATGCCGACAGGCTTGGAATCGATATGGACATCCACAGCCATCCAGAAGTTGGTGCTGTGGCGAGGAGCCAGCTGGCTGAAGATTGGGAAGTCCCAGAGATCTTCCTGATCTCAAGTCCATCCGTGCTGCGATGAATGAGGCAGCTGGAGAGCTGTTTGCTGACTCACCTCATTCCAAGGTGTTGGTCTGTTGCCGAGCCCAGTCGGTCCATGCCTGGCGCCCAAGCGCTCCGGAGGCCACAGCCAGAACGGTGGCTTCTGCTGCTTCCGTCGAAGCCGTCAGTTGATACCCGTTGAGCATCAGCATGACTTCCATGGCGGCATGGCCGATCCTTTTGTTGCCATCCACAAAGGGATGATTCTTGATCAAAGAAAAACAAAGTACTGCGGCTTTCTCGGTGAGAGTGGGATAGAGATCAGCACCCGAAAATGTCTGCCGGGGCTGGGAAAGTGACCCTTCCAGAAGGCCAAGCTCCCGCAATCCGGGCAAACCACCGGAGGTGACGATCAGACGGCGATGCAGCTCCAGAACCTCGCCGAGGCTGAGAAAGCGGATCAAGCCAGGCGCCGGTAGAGCTCCTCATTCTTTGCCAGCACTTGGGATGCGGCGTCTTCGAAGTCAGACGAGGGCCTGCTCAACAGATCGCGAACGGCGGCCGCTGCCAGGACCTCCTGGGGCACGTTGAGCCTTACAGCCACATCGGCGAGGGCGCGGGACTGTTCTTCATTGAGATCGATGGCGAGGGCCATGGCACGCCTCCAGACCCCTCACGATAGGAGAGGTTGATGGGTGTTGGCCCCTCAAACCGCCACCGCCAGCTCCGGGTAGAAGGCGCCTGGAATCGGCCTTTGCAGCCGCCAGCGAATCGCCATCGGCCGCTCGCCCTCGTGGCTCACGTAATCGGCAAAGCCCAGGCACAGAAATGGCAGCGTCACCTGGCCTCTCCTGTTCTGCTCCCGCAGGAGGAGCAGCACCCGGCTGCCGCGCTCGCGGTGGTGGATATAGCGCTGCCCGGTGGCGGAGGCTTCCCTGGTGAGGCTCTGGCTCTCCCAGTGGAACTCCCATGGGGAGATGGCGTAGTCGTTGTAGCGGGTGGTGGGGGAGAACAGGCGCTCGGATTTCTTGAGGGTGATGAAGAAGACGTCGCACTGGGTGGCTTCGTCAAAGACCACCCCCTCACGGCCAGGGAAGGGGCGGGCCTCGTTCAACAACCCAAAGGCGGCGAACACCTCGGAGCGGGAGTAGCGGCCGTGGAGTTTCAGGGGAATGGGAGGTGGTTCGGCGCGGCCCCAGTCGAGGGCGCCCACCAGGTGGTCGGTGCGCTCTTTCAGGAGCTCAACAAGCTCCACCAGTTCGGCGCGGAGGTGGGCGGCAACCCAGAGCCGGACGAGGGCCTGGGCCAGGGGCAGGTGGTGCCGGCCGCTGCCCCACAGCTGGGCCATCAGCATGCGCCAGCTGCGCTCGGTGGCGGGATCGAAGCCCGCCGGATCAGGCGCCATGGGCTGTTGCAGCTGATCCGCCAGCCAGCACAAGCGCTCGGGGTCATCCAGATGCAGCAGGCCCCCAGCGATCCCTCGCCCCAGCCGCTTTTCATCGTCGCTGGGCTCCCCTGGGGCCGCCCCGGCAACCCACCCCAACTCCCGCTGCAGCAACGCCCACGACTTCGCCACCCTGTAAAACTCCCCCAGCTCCATCCCCAGCCCCTCCAACACCCCCGCCAGCGAACAGCGCCCGAGGCTGCGGCATTCGGCTACCAGCTGGGGCCGGCGGCTGGGCAACGACTCGCGCAGGTTCGCAAGCACCCGCTCGCTGGACACGCGATCGAGCTGGAGGCTGCAGCCGGCCGGCAGGAAGGGAAAGCCGGTTTCGATCTGCTGGCGCAGCTGGTCGCGCGTGCCGCCGAACAGGGCGCGGTAGCGGAGGTCGAAGCGGAAGCGGCGGTGGGCCTGGCCGATGAAATCCAGCACCGTGAGGCAGCTCTTGCCCCGGCAGAGGCGCAAACCGCGGCCGAGCTGCTGCAGGAACACAATCGCGCTCTCGGTGGGCCGCAGGAACAGCACCGTGTCGATCTCGGGGATGTCGAGGCCTTCGTTGAACAGATCCACCGCGAACAGGATCTGCAGCTCGCCGGAGCGCAAGCGGCGGATCTGCTCGGCGCGCTGCTCCCGGGGGCTGGAGGCATCCAGGGCGGCGGCGCGCAGGCCGGATGCCACGAACTTGCGGGCCATCCAATGGGCGTGCTCCACGCTCACGCAGAAGCCCAGGGCCCGCATCGTCTCCAGGTGGGTGACTTTGTCTGCCAGTTCCCGCAGGATCAGGCGCAGGCGGGCGTCGTCTGCGGTGTAGAGGTTGGAGAGGGCTTCGCTGGCGTAGCCGTTGCGGCGCCACTCGATCCGCGAGAGGTCGGTGCCGTCGTGGAGGCCGAAGTAGTGGAAGGGCGTCAGAAGGCCCTGCTCCAAGGCGCTCCAGAGGCGCAGCTCCGCAGCGGCGCGGCCTCCGAACCAATGGAGGATGTCGTCGCCATCGGTGCGCTCGGGGGTGGCGGTGAGGCCCAGCAGCAGAACCGGCTGCAGATGAGCCAGCCAACGTGTGTAGCTGGGGGCTTCGGCGTGGTGGAACTCATCGACGATCACCACGTCGAACGTGTCCGGCGCCAGGTCCGCCGGATCCAGCCCAGCGAGCGACTGCACCGAGGCGAACACATGGCGCCACTGGTCGGGGCGCTGGCCATCCACCAGCAGCTCGCCGAAGGAGCCATCGCGCAGCACCTGGCGGAAGGTGGCGAGGCTCTGCTGCAGGATCTCGCGCCGGTGGGCCACGAACAGCAGGCTCGGGTGACCCGGACCGCCCTGGCGGGCGTAATCGAGGGCGGCGACCACGGTTTTGCCCGTGCCGGTGGCGGCCACCACCAGGTTGCGCCAGCGGCCATGGAGCCTGCGTTCGGCGGCCAGCTTGTCCAGGATCTCCTGCTGGTAGGCATAGGGGCGGATGTCGAAGAAGCTGAGCGGGGTGGCGTCGGCCGCCGAGTCCCCCGCCGACTCCTCGCGCACGGCCCGATCAAAGCGGTGCTGCTCCAGTTCGCTGGCCCGGTACGGCTCGAACTCGCCCTCCTCCCAGTAGCTCTCAAAGGCGGCCTGAAACTTGGACAGGATGCCCTCGTTGTCGTGGGCGGAGAGGCGCACGTTCCACTCCAGGCCGTCGTGCAGGGCGGCGGTGGAGAGGTTGGAGGAGCCGATGTAGGCGGTGGAGGCAGGGGGGGAGCCCGAGAGGCCAGGCCGATGGAACAGCCAGGCTTTGGCGTGCAGGCGGGTGCGGCGGGTGTCGTAGCTGACGCGCACCTCAGCGCCGTGATCCACCAGCCAATCGAGGGCGCGGCGATCGGTGGCGCCCAGATAGACGGTGGTGAGCACCCGCAGCGAGCGGCGGGGCTGGCCCTGCAGGAATTCGGAGAGGGCCGGCTGGAGCAGGCGCAGGCCGCTCCACTTGATGAAGGCGCAGAGCAGGTCGATCCGCTGGGCGGAGGGAATTTCGTGGATCAGCGCCTGCCCCACCGACGGTTCGCCGCAGGCGTTCACCAGCAGGGTGCTGTCGGCCAGGGGGATGAGCGGGCGGATGGTGGCGGTCTGGCCGGGCAGGAGCGCCGTAGATCGGATCTCAGACAGCAGCCGGGCGGAGGGATGCAGCAGGTCACCCGTGGAGATGGCGCGGGGTGCCTGGCTCTGGAGCAGGCCCACCAGTTGGTTCACCAGGGCCAGCTGGTGCTCAGGGGTGGAGCCACCGCTCAGGTGCTCCAGAGCGATGCGGGCCAGACCCGCCAGGTGCCGGGCCAACAGGCGTGGGGCTTCCTGGGGATCGAGGCCGTTGGTTTCGACCAGGGTTTTCTGGAGAATGCGCAGGTGCTGCTCCAGGCCCTCGGTGAGGAGTTGTTGGTAGAGGCCTGGGGGTGGCGCCTGGGCGGGCATGGGGTGACCAGGCGGGGATGGAGCCGTACAGCGACTGCGGCGGTACCTAGTTTGCAGATTTTATGCGGATCTGGATAACATGCGCTCGGCTATCGGAGGCCAGGGTTGGATTCGTGCTCTTACAGGCTTCGGCCAATACCAGCCCTACCTCTATCATTGTTTTCTGTAGAAGGAGGAGAGATATGGGAGTCTTTATGCGGAACCGCTCAATTACGTAGTTCGACAGGTTGCAGAGACCTGCCACTAACGGCGACGTCGCGGAGCTTATCTTGGCGCTTGTTACTCCAAAGCCTAGCCTGGCAAAACCAGCGGACCAATGAGCGAAGCTGCGCGCGCGGCGAGGTGGGTTCGATGCACTCGAGCGCCGCCGACCAGTACCGCCCCAGCCGGGCCGGCAGCGGCACCAGCAGTCCGAACCCAATCAAATCCGACCAATCCGTATTGACCAAGGTTCGTCCCCGCTGTTCGAAACTTTCAGCCCATGTCCTTGGGCGTGCTGCTTACCGCACCTCCTCACTTGGTCAGGAGGTGCTCCGGATCGATGGCCGGTGGATTTCAGTTGAGGAGATCGCGGAACACCGCACCTCTGGTCAGCAAGTACCCCTCCTACACATGGGTCTATGCCAAGCGCATTCCCGGCCACTGCGTCGGTCGCTTCTGGAGTATCAAATGGGTCGTCGCGGACGATTGGGTGAGGGCCGACGGTGCGGGGTCGGAGACAACAGCTGATCTAAATGCCGCAGACCAGTCCGATTGCCCGAACGACCCGAGGAGGAAGTACAAGTCATGACAGTCGATGCGCCCTCTATCTCTCTGGTCCACCGGCAACCCGAAGGGCGATGATGGCGAAGAGCCCAGCGACACGAGCTCATCGGGAACCGAATGCGACGCGCGAGATACGCGGCCAATCCGAAGGCGCCGGCGGACTTGAAATCAACGGCGTTTCCGTTCCCCAGCGCCGACTACTAGGGGCCTACTACACGCCGGCCTATGTGGCGGGCCTCATCGCACAGTGGGCAATCATGAACCACACAGCTCGTGTCCTCGATCCGAGCTTTGGGGGCTGTGCGTTCATGCAGGCGGCCGCATCGCACATCAAGAGGAACGGCGGGCGACACGCAGGACGCCTCGTCTTTGGGGTCGATGTCGACGATTCGTGTGTGCGCTACGTACGCGAAAGCCCAGACCTGGTCGAGGAAAACGTCGTGTTCCGCGACTTTCTTGCCATACGGCCGAATGAGATTCCCGGCGCACCCTTCCACGCGATCGTAGGAAACCCGCCATACGTGCGGCATCATTGGCTCAAGGACGAGCGTCGAGCGGTGGCCCGCCGCATCGCTGAAGAGAGCGGACAGCCGCTCCCAGAAACTGCAAGCCTCTGGGCGTACTTCATCCTGCATGCGCTCCAGTTTCTCCAACAGAATGGCAGGCTTGCCATGCTGGTGCCGGAGGCGATCCTACAGGCGGACTACGCTGTCTCCGTCCGGTCTGCCCTTCAGCAGCATTTTAGGACAGTGCGGTTGATCCATCTCCGGCAACGGCTGTTCTATGGCACCGACGAAGCAGTTGTCGTTGTCGCTGCTGAGGACTTCGGAAACTCAGGTTCTCTCGATGTGCTGTCGGTCGACACTACTGATGAGCTAAGCGCAGTCCTAAGGGGCAAGGCACCCGTCGCGCAGACAACGATGTTCCCGAACGGACGAAGGATCTCGTCCGAAGCTCTCCAAATCCTTACTACGCTCAAGTCGTCGGGGGACACCAGAGTCTTTAGCGAATTGGCAACTCCACACATCGGCATCGTGACCGGCGCGAACAACCACTTCATCCGTTCAGCAGACGAGCTGGCGGATATCGGGATAAGCGCTAGTGCGCGCGTCCCTGTCCTTGCTCGCACGAAGTGGCTCAGAGGATTGGAGTTCACTCCATCAGATCACGAGGCCCTTGCCGAACGAGGAGAACGAGCGTTTCTCGTTCGACCTAACCCTGCGATGGAGTCGAGCCCTGGTGTACTTCGCTGGATCAAAGAGGGTGAGATGGCTGGCGTCGACATGCGCTACAAGTGCGCCATGCGCGAGTCTTGGTTCCGCGTGGAGTTGATGGCAAAGCCCGATACCTTCGTCACGTCGACGCGGCTCGGCTCACCCCTGCTTGTTCTCAACCGAAGCACTTTCCCCTGCACCAACGCGCTGTACGCCGCAACATGGATCCCCAAGTGCGACATACCCCCGGAGGTCGTCGCAGTCGGATTCATGACCACGTTCGTAGCTTTATGGTCGGAGCTGCTCGGGCGGCGGTACGGCGGCGGCGTCCTGAAACTCGACCTGAGGGCCCTGCGCAGGCTACCTGTGCCGATCGTGGCTGAATCGGGCAGCGCCTTCGGACCCATGAACGAAGCGCTGCGACGCGGGGAAGAGGGGGCCGCTCGTGCGCTTGCCGACGATTACGTTCTGCATCGCGGGCTTGGGGTTTCTCGTAAGGACATCATGTTGATGCAGGATGCACTGACGGAGCTAATTCGACAGCGAATACCCAATGCCGAGGAGCCCTGAGATGGCCAAATTTACGATTGACACCCATCTCTTCAGGGAACTCGGCGAGCTGCTGGTTGGGCGTGACTCCACGGCCCTCATTGAGTTGATCAAGAACTCCTACGATGCCGACGCTACCGACGTAGTTGTGCTCGGTCAGCAACTGAATGACCCTGACCGCGGCCTGATCGTCATTACCGACAACGGCTCTGGGATGACGCCCACGCAGTTCGAGCGGGGATTTCTGCGCGTCGCGTCCCGGATGAAGGACGACGGTGAGCGGCTGTCGGAGCGGCTCAAGCGACGCTATACAGGTGCGAAAGGGATCGGTCGCCTAGCTGCTCACAAGCTCGCTCGCCTGCTCGAGGTGCATAGCGTCAGCGACGCCGAGAACGCAGGAAACATGGCTGCTGTTCAAGCTCGGATTGACTGGGACGCAATCGAACGCTTTGAGACGCTCGACCAAATTGAGGGCAGCGACGCAGTCGTCGTTGAGCCCGAGGAAGAGTCGTTTGAGGGAACGACCGGTACAGTACTTCGTCTATCTCGCCTCCGACGGAAGTGGACGCCTGTTGAGCGGGCTCGCTTCTTCTTGGAAGTTCAGTCGTTTGCACCGCCACCCTTTCTGACGAAGGCGCTGAGGAAGTCGATCGTTGGCGAGCCCCTGCTGTTCGACGAGCCCCTCGTTCGTTGCGCGGAAGCGAGCGGCCAACAGTTCAACGTCAAGCTAGAAGGAGAGTTCTCTGCTGGCGACGAGTATTGGCGCTTGATGGAGGAACACGCAGCTTGGGTGATCGAAATTCGCGCTCGCCCCGGAGAGTCGGTTAAATACGAGGTCGCTCCGACAAATCGAACTCTGAAGGAGTTACCAGACGCAAGAGCCTACGACGCCGAGATTGAACATCCGGCGCCTGAGACTGGCCCATTCTTTGACGCCCGGATCTTTCTGCGCGTAGGAAATATGGCGGCAAGCGGTGATCAGCGGACCTGGGCGAATGGCTCAAGTGGCGTGCGCGTGTTCATGGAAGGCTTCCGCGTGCTCCCGTACGGCGAGCCTCAGAACGACTGGTTGCGCCTGGACGCGGATTACACACGCCGGTCACGCAACCTCGACACCCTCAAGAGCTGGGACCTTGACGATCTCGGGCCCGCCGACGATCGAGACGCCGCCCTCACGTCCTTCCCGAACAATAACTACTTCGGTGGCGTTTTCTTGACCCACGAGTATGCAACCGACCTCCGCATGCTGGTCAATCGTGAAGGCTTCATTCCGGAAGGTGGATACGACAACCTGGTATCCCTCGTGCGATCCGGTCTCGACCTGTGCACGCGTGTGTATGCCGCTGCATCTTATTCGAAGCGGAAAGCGCGTAGCGAAACCCGCAAGCAAGGTGTCGGCCCAGTGGGTTCGGGTGATCTGGATCCTGCGCGGCCAGCTCCGAAGGCGTCCGCCGAAAGACCGCCCAGAAGCCCAATTGCGCTCAAGTCAAGCCTCGCGGGCGCAACAGTTGCCCTTACCGCCGCTCGTGCGCATCTCGTTGCCACCGCCGCGGCATCGCCTCCCGGAGAAGCCGCTGAAATTACGGAGAAAATAGATCAATCCCTCGAGGAGATTCAGGCGCAGGCGGAGTCGGCCGACGAAATGATCTCGGAGCAATCGCTGCTCCGCGTGCTCGCGTCGGTTGGCACCCAGATGTCCGCGTTCGTGCACGAGATTCGTGCGCTGCTCGGCGCAAGCCAAGCAGTAGAACACGCACTCGATGAACTTGCGTCAGATCCGCAGCTGACAGGAACCCAACGGCAGAAGCTCAAGAAAGTCCTGCAGGCGATTGGGGACCTTCGGCGCGGGCTTGAACGCGAGGCGTCGTATCTCACAGACATCGTGACGCCGGATGCCCGTCGACGCCGGTCGCGACAGAAGCTCGCGGAGCGCTTCGATGTCGCAGGGCGACTCATCGCTCACACAGCCGAACGACGCGGCATTCGGATCGAGAGCAAGATTCCCACGGACCTGAAATCCCCGCCGATGTTTCCGGCCGAGCTGACCGCAGTGTTCACAAATCTGCTGAGCAACGCCCTGAAAGCAGCTGGGCCAAAGGGCCGGATAATCGCCTCGGCTGGGATTAACCAGAAAGGTAGCGTCCATGTGCTGATCCAGAACACGGGCGTTTGCGTCGACCTTGACCGCGCAGAGACGTGGTTCCGTCCGTTCGAATCCACGACTGTGGAGGTCGACCCAGTGCTCGGGCAGGGCATGGGACTTGGTCTCCCGATCACGCGACGGATGCTCGACGACTACGGCGCGGAGATTGCATTCGTTTCCCCTGACACCGGCTTCGCGACCGCCATCAAGTTCACCTTCCCCGGAGACAAGTAGCGACATGTCAGAGGACAACCTTCCCCGCATCCTCATCGTCGATGACGAGGAAACCAGCGCCCACGAACTCGGACTCGAAAGGCTCGCGACGACGCGAGCGATGCACCCTAGAGATGTGCAAGTCTCTGATCTCGAGTGGGCAGACCTTGTGTTGATGGACTTCATCCTCGACAACTGGGCGGAGCGAGACGAGCAGGAGGAGGTTTCACTCAAACCTCGGAACGGCCTCGCATTGACGGCGGTGCTGCGCGAGCACGCGGACGCCGCGAACAGCGGTGGCCACAACTACACCGCATTCGCTATCCACAGTGCCCACATTGGCGACATCTCGGGGCGTCTCCACACAACGAACCGCACGCCCTACGTCGTCGCGCGTCTAAACAACTTGGAGTGGGCATTCGACAAGGTAGACACGTCGAGGTTCGCTCGCTCCGTCGCTCTCGCCGACGCAGTCCGCAACGTATCTGTGCTTTGGTCGGAGGTCGAGTCGGGAGGTTGCTTCGCCGCGACTGCGAAGCTTCTGAGGCTTGCCGCGGATGCGCCTTGGTCGGAACGTGCCGCGGACGACGTCGTCCTCTGTCAGATCCCGCTCTCGGACTTCTCCGCAGGCACCAACGGCCTGCTGTTCTTGCGTTGGCTCCTCCACGGCATCTTGCCGTACCCAACGTTCCTCCTGGCCAGGCACTGGGTCGCCGCGCGCTTGCGGATCACCCCGTGCTCGCTGAGTCAAGTTCTTCAAGGCGAGTCCGAGCTTGCCAACGGCTTGGCGGCCTGTCAGTACCATGGGGTTCTGAAGTCGTTCGACGACCGGCGGTGGTGGCGTGCCGCCGTAGATCAATACGTCTGGAACTTGCGAGCTGCGGGTGCGCGAGAACCAGACGCGTTTCATGCGGAGCTTGAACGGCAAGCAGGAGTTCTTCTTGAGCGCGTTGAGGGTGTCTCCCCGGCAGTTTGTGTGGATCGTGAACTCAAGCCTCGCGAGGAGTTGTGCGCATTCGAGTCCGTGGTACGCCTCGTTCCTGATCTCTGGCCAGCCTATGCCGATCCGGCGTACGCAGAGGTGGACGTTGTTCGGGAGGAAGCGGACCTGAGCTCGATTGTGCACCCTCTTGACCGAGAACGCGTGCCGACCTTGGACGAGGAGGACTGATACGTGGTGAACCTTCTCTTCCAACCAGCCGAATTGGTTAATGAGCTCGGTGCACTTAATGTGGTCGCAGCGAGGTTCCTGGATCGGACCTCCCCCTACCAACTCGTGGAGCTGCTTAATGACATTCAAGGCCTGATGACGCGAGGTGGAACGTACACTCTCGAGATCCCTGAGATGCGCCCGCTGAAGACACGCGTAAGCGAGGGCGAGTTCGAGCCGCCCACTAAGACGTCTGCAAGACGGGTCTACGGATCAATTACAGGGATCTGGGAGGTCGAGGCGGCGGATTACCCAATTAAGGACCCTCTACGACTACACAGGAAGCCCAGGCGGAGACCGCTGATCGGATTTACCGGCAAAGCGTCCACGGTGTTTGAGGTGAGGGATAAAGCATCCGAGGATACGCTGGCTAGTTGGAAGATGGAACTCGGCGATGCGAGTTCCCCTGGCTGCTTCTTCCACACCTTCTCATCGTCTGATCATGCCTTTCCCGTCCCTCGGCATCCAAACGTATTCGCGACCCCGATGTCCGCGATCGGCTTCGCGCTGGGCGAACTCTTTCAGGCAGCATGGGAGAAAACTCTCTCGGGAGCGAGTGACGCTCCCAACCGCTGGAGGACGATTGAAGCGAAGCGGCTAAAGGCCCTTCTTAATTGGAAGCTCACGCAGGTTGAGAATTCGACATCGAGCCCTTGGTGTGATTTGAAGGCCGCGAAACCTCATAATACTCTGTTTCTATGAAAGCGTGCCGTCGCGACTTTCATCCAGCGCGGGGTCACCCGAGGTCACCAACAGACGAGGCCGCGATTTCCAGGAGCCTGGCCCAATTCCACTGCAGCCGCTTCTTTCTTCAGCTCAGTCCCACGTACCCCTGCGACTGACCTAATGCGAAGTGCCTAAAGTATGTTTAGCGTCACAATTCAATAGCTCTGCTTTCCATCAATCGCCCCCTGCCCCCACCCCGAGGCCGCTCGCAGCCCTCCTTTCGCCTGAGGATCACATGCCAGTGCGCATGAAACACCGTCTGCCCCGCCGCCTTGCCTGAGTTCAGCCCCCCTCTTGCGTTGAGCAAACCAGCCCAGCCGCTGATCGACGCGTCCTGGGCACTCAGCTGCTCCCGCCGCAGCTTTAGCAGCTCCACCACGGCGTTCCACTCTGGCTGGTGCAGCTCCAGCCCGTCGGCCCCATGACGACGCGGGATCACCAGGCTGTGACCCTCGTTCTCCAGCAGCACCCGGCCGCTGCCCTCCAGCGCGCAGAACACACAGTCCGCTTCGCGGTGGCCGTAGCTGGCCTGCACCCCGCGGAAGTCGGTGCGCCCTCTTGCGTAGGCAAACAGCCGCCGCGCTTGCCGGCGTTGCAGCGGAAGCAGAGCGCCTGCAGGTTGCTGATGGCGTGGGAGCCGCCCTGGTTTCTGGGGATGATGGGTGCCACCTCCAGGGCCCGCTGGTGCTCGCGGAAGGCATCGAGGCGCTGGCGGCAGAGCTCCAGCAGCGCGTCGCGCTCGACATCGCTCAGCTCGCCGCTGCCGATCAGGCTGTCGTGGCCATCGCCATAGGCGGTGATGCCGTTGAAGGTGAACCCGGCCCACCATGCGCTTCCCAGGATCCGGTGGGCGATGTCCTGCGGGGGGGCGGGGCTGCGGCGGGCGAGCAGCTCCATGAGCATCAGCGGTTGGTAGATGGGGCTCATGCGCATCCGCTCGGCGATGGTCTCGCGGAGGCGCTGGTAGGTGGCGGAGGGGGGCGGGGGCATGGGGGCATCCTGGCTGGGGTGTGACGGGGGTGGCACCTGTTAGGAGGACAACAGCCCTCTGGACTTCTGGCCTGCTTCGTTTTGCTGACTGCATTGGCTCTAAAATCCATGCCATGCCCCTTTGGAGGCCTCGGCTGATGGCGGCGAATCTTCCCCTGGGCCAGATGAGTCTGGAAGACAAACTTGAGGCGATGGAACTCCTATGGGCGGATCTCTCCGCCACGCCCGATCAGGTCGTATCGCCTGCCTGGCATCGCGATGAATTACGGCGGCGCCGCAACCAGCTGGAGCAGGGTTCCGCCCGGTTTCAGTCTTGGAACGACGCCATGACTGACCTCAAGGCCGAGCTTCGTGGATATCAGGCTCCTTGATGCGGCCAGGGATGATCTCCGGAACGGTTGGTTGTTCTACGAACTTCAGGCACCGGGGCTGGGCGATCGCTTTCTGGATGCCGTCGAAGCTGATGTTCAGTCGTTGACTGTCTATGGCGGCATTCATCTTCAGGTTGATGGGTTTCATCGCATGTTGATCAGGCGCTTTCCCTTTGCGCTTTACTACGTGATGGAGGCGACGAGTATCGACATCTACGCCATCCTCGATTGTCGTCGCGATCCGATCTGGATTCGCGCTCGCCTTGGGGCGACTCGGCCTTCTCCATGAGGCCGAAGAACAGGGCCTGCAGCATGCCGATGGCCTCGGAATGCGTCGAGACGTTCCCAGCAGAGCTCAAGCAGCTCATCGCGTCGTGGCCATCGCCATCGGCGGTGATGCCGTTGAAGGTGAACCCGGCCCACCATGCGCTTCCCAGGATCCGCCGGGCGATGTCCTGCGCGGGCGCTGGGGGGCCAGGTGGGGACTGGGGGTGACAGGGGTGGCACTTGCGCATGAGGAACCCTCTCCTTTTGGCAGTGGCCTCCCACCCCGTCCACCAGGACACCAACCTCAGCTCCCTTACTATGGTTCAGCCTGAAACATGGTTTCTGCGATGCCCCCAGCCCTCACCGCCGCCACAGGGGCCGCCCTGCTCGGAGCCGATGCCCGTCTGCTGAGTCAGGAATACCGCCGTGTGCTGGCCCCGCCCGAATCGCATTCCTCCGCAGCACCGCTGCGCCTGGGCTTTCGTGAGCTGCTCTACTTCCAGGTGGTCAGCGCACTGAGTGCCGAGGGCCTGCAGCTTTCGCCTGTTCAGAAGCGCCAGGTGTTCCGTGTCCTCACCGAGAAGACTCAGCGGTTGCCTGTGGACTCACCCCCGGGTCAGGTCGCTCTGGGTGAATGGTCCCGTGGCCACGGTGAACTGCGCAAAACCGGTGCGGTGTCCTTCAGCTTCGATCTCAGCAGCGTGAGCCGGGAGCTCCGGTATCGCTATCGGCTCCTCAGGCGGCCCCATGCCCTGGTGGAGAGCAATCCAGCCATCTGCTCGGGGCAAGCTGTGTTTCGGGGCACCCGAATTCCAGTCGCCGTGGTTGTGGAGCAGCTGCGCTCCGGCGTCAGCCGCACCGACCTGGAGGCCGACTTTCCTCAGCTCAGCAAGCAGGCTCTGGACTACGCCCAGATCCAGGCCCGCCTGCCGAAGCCTCCAGGCCGTCCCCGCCAACCTCTCACCCTGCAGCGCGGCTGAAGGCCCATCCCTTGAGGCTGTTGATCGATGAAAACCTGAGCCCTCGTCTCGCCCGTTGGGCCTGTGACATGGGAATTCCAGCAGAGGCGGCCGTGCATGTCGGTCTTGCTGGCGCTGTGGATGAGGATGTCTTCGCCCATGCACTGGCCTGGGATCAGATTGTGGTCACGGTGAACGTGGGGGATTTCATGCGATTGGCCGCCGCCATAGAAGTTCACCCAGGCGTGATCGCTCTCAGGGAAGCTGGTTTGAATGCGGAAGAGCAATGGCTCAGGGTCCAGTCAGCCTTGCAGCTGATCAACCAGAGCCGTGACCCTGACATGGTTAATCGGGTTCTTGAAGTTCAATCCGACGTTGTTGTCCGATGGCATGAGATTCCCGCCAGCTGATCTCATCACCTCTGTATCGAATGAACCAGCTCCACCACGGCGTTCCACTCCGGCTGGTGCAGCTCCAGCCCGTCGGCCCCATGACGACGCGGGATCACCTGGCTGTGCCCCTCGCTCACCGGGTAGGCATCGGCGATGCAGAGCCCCAGCTCGTTCTCCAGCAGCACCCGGCCGCTGCCCTCCAGCGCGCAGAACACACAGTCCGCCTCGCGGTAGCCGTAGCTGGCCTGTACTCCGCGGAAGTCGGTGCGCCCTCTTGCGTAGGCAAACAGCCGTCGCGCTTGCCGGCGTTGCAGCGGAAGCAGAGGGCCTGCAGGTTGCTGATGGCGTCGGAGCCGCCCTGGTTTCTCGGGACGATGTGGTCCACCTCCAGGCCCCGCTGGTGTTCATGGGCTCCGCAGCACTCGCAGCGGCCCCGGGCGCGGGTGAAGACTCTGTATTTCACCGAGCCGCTGATCGGGCTCCGATGGCGGCTGCGGTGGGCAAACACCTCCTCGCCGCGCTGCTCGCGGAAGGCATCGAGGCGCAGGCGGCACAGCTGCTGCAGCGCGTCGCGCTCGGCGTCGCTCAGTTCATCGCCGCCGATCAGGCTGTAGGCGCCGTTGCCGTAGGCGGTGATGCCGTTGCCGGTAAGCACCTTGCCCACCATGCGCTGCCCAGGATGCGCCGGGCCACGTCCTGCGCTGGCGCGGGGCTGCGGCGGCCCAGCAGCTCCATGAGCATGAGGGGTTGGTCGATGGGGCTCATGCGCATCTGCTCGGCGATGTACTCGCGCAGGCGCGGGTAGGTGGTGGAGGGGGGCGGGGGCATGGGGGAATCCTGGCGGGTGTGACAGGTGGTGGCACTTGTGGAGGAGAAGCTCATGCGCCATGGCATCCATCTCTCCGTTCCCTTTGCTCCCCTCAGACCGTGCCTACAGTGAGCACCTCGCTGGCTGTGGTGGCGATGGCGCCCATGTCTGACCTGCTTCACCTGCCGCCGAGCGAGAGGCTGGCCTTGGCGATTGCCCTCTGGGACAGCCTCGATGACCAGGCCCGTGATGGGGCTTTGTCGCCCGACCCTGCCCTCTGCGCCGAACTTGACCAGCGCTGGGCGAGCCATCTCGACAACCCCGAAGCGGCTGTGCCCTGGGATGAGGTGCGGAGCCAGCTCGGCATCGGATGACTCCGCCCTCAGTTCGCCTCCTCCCAGAGGCGGTGGAGGATCTGCTGGAATCCCAGCGCTGGTACAGCCGGCTGGAGCCGGCGTTGGCTCGGGACTTCGCTGAAGCCTTCGCTGCTGCGGTGGAGCGCATTCGCCGTGATCCCCGATCCTTCCCCATGATTCACGGGCAGATCCGCAGGCTCGTGCTGCGGAGGTTTCCCTATGCCGTCTACTTCCGGGAGCAGGGCGCTGAAATCCTGGTGATCGCCCTTCACGGCCGTCAGGATCCCCGCCGCTGGCAGCAGCGCACCTGAACGCACCGCTGCTGGGAGCGGAAGGGGCGGGGGCATGCAGCCAGAGTGGACCGTGGTCGCGGCGGGGGCCAGTGGCGGACAGCAGAATGGGAGCCATGGATCCCAGGCAGCCACCCACTCTTACGCGGCTCAGGCAGATGGCCCCCGAGCTGCTCGCGCTCACAGCTGCCTACGGTGGCCAGGATCTTCGCGTCTTCGGCTCTGTGATCCACGGGGCGGCAGGGCTGCAGAGCGACGTGGACCTGCCTGTGGATTTCCCCTCCAGCCCCAGTTTTGAGCAGTACATGGACCTCAAGCTGGCCCTGGAAGACCTGCTCTGCGCTCGGGTGGACCTGGTGACGCGCCGCGGTCTTCGCCCTGAACTGCGGCAGCGGATCGAGCAGGAGGCCATTCCGCTTGCCTGAACGGGGAAGTGCCCGCAATTGGTCGTGAGCGGCACCCCGAGGTGCCCTGGCGACGCATTGCTGGCCTCCGGGATGTTCTGGCGCATGCCTATTTCGGCCTGGAAGACGACACCATCTGGCAGATTGTTTCCGAGAGCATTCCAGCCCTGGCTAACCAGTTGGACCAAGTGATTGAGGCTGAGCTCTGATGGCGGCTGCGGTGGGCAAACACCTCCTCGCCGCGCTGCTCGCGGAAGGCGTCGAGGTTTGGCGGCACAGCTGCTGCAGCGCGTCGCGCTCGGTGTCGCTCAGTTCGTCGCCGCCGATCAGGCTGGTGGCGCCGTTGCCGTACGCGGTGATGCCGTTGAAGGTGAACCTTGCCCGCCATCGGCTGCCCAGGATTCGCCGGGCCACGTCCTGCGCTGGGGCGGGGCTGCTCCTCCCCAGCAGCTCCAACCGCTGCGCGGAAGCCTTCGGCTAGAGCATGAGGGGGTGGTCGATGGGGCTCATGCGCATGCGCTTGGCGATGGTGTCGCGCAGGCGCTGGTAGGTGGGAGAGGCGGGCGGGGGCATGGGGCGATGCTGGCGGCTGCAGGGCCCTTGGTCCAGGTGTGGCTTTGGGCGGCCCGTCAGGCAGGCGCCCCTGCTGGGATCCCTTCTGGCGTGGGCGTGATGCGGATGCAGCCAACCCGGCTCCGGGTGTGGCTGTGCCGCCTCAGCCCCTATCCCACTCCGCGGCCCCAGGCAGCTGCAGCATGTCGGCGAGGGGTGTCGTTCCCATCGCCCTCGACGGGGATGCAGTCCAGAATGGAGCCATGGCTGCCACTTCGACCCAGGAAATCTCCCTCTCCCAGCGGCTCCAGGGCGCCCGTGAGCAGGTGCTTGCCGTGGCTCACCGCCATGGGGCCCGCAACCTGCGGATCTATGGCTCGGTGGCCCGTGGCCAGGATCAGCCCGGCAGTGACCTTGACCTGCTGGTGGATCTGGAGCAGGGCTGTTCCCTGCTGGAGGTGATCGCCCTGCGGCAGGAACTGGAAGCTCTCTTGAATTGCCAGGTGGATCTAGCAGAAGCACATCAGTTGCATCCTTTGATCCGTGATCAGATCATTGCACAAGCCACGGCATTGTGAGCAAGGACCTCCTTTACCTCACCAGCATTACCGAAGCCCTTGGGCGCATCAATCTCTACACCTCGGAAGGCCGCTCAGCCTTTCTTACCTCCACGCTTGTGCAGGATGGAGTGATCCGTAACTTGATCGTGATCGGCGAGGCCGTGAAGAATCTGTCGGCGGATCTTCGCGAGTCCGAACCGTCCACTCCTTGGAAGTCCATCGCCGGCCTGCGAGATGTTCTGATTCATGATTACTTGCGTGTGAATCTGGAGCAGGTCTGGGAAACCGTGGCGCGTGATCTTCCTCCCCTTGGTCTCACCGTGCGCTCGCTGATTGAGCGGCAGAGCAATGGCTGAACACCAGAGCCACCATCGCCTACCGCCCAGGAGACCGACCATGAACCCCCTTGATCACGACGAGCAGGAGATCCTGGAAGCCTTCGAAGCGGGCACGCTCCCTTCGGTGGCTACGGCTGCAGAGCGCTCCCGCCTGGAAGCCTCCGCAAGGTCAACGGCCACCAAGGATCAGCGCATCAACATTCGCCTCACCAATGAGGATCTGGGCGCCTTGCGTGCCCGTGCCCTGCAGGAGGGCATTCCCTACCAGACCCTGATCAGCAGTGTCCTTCACAAGTACGTGTGCGGCAGGCTTCTCGATCGCCCCTGAGCGTGTGGAGCTTCGTGGTTTGGGGCGGCCCGTCAGGCCATCGCCCCTGCTGGGATCCCTTCTGGCGTGGGCGTTATGCGGCTGCAGCCAATCCGGTTGCGGTTGTGGCTGTGCCGCCCCAGTCCCCTTCATCCGCACGACCGACGGGCAGGCCAAGGCTCAGTCGTGCTGTTTGCCCTTGAACCCCCCCCCCCCGAACACCTCTGCGAGGGGAATCGTCATCAGCTGTGCGCCGGGGAATCAGATGCCCATGCGCATGAAACACCGTCTGCCCCGCCGCTTCGCCTGAGTTCAGCCTCCCTCTTGCGTTGAGCAAACCAGCCCAGCCGCTAATCGATGCGTCCTGGGCGCTGAGCTGCTCTCGGCGCAGCTTCAGCAGCTCCACCACGGCGTTCCACTCCGGCTGGTGCAGCTCCAGCCCGTCGGCCCCATGACGACGCGGGATCACCTGGCTGTGCCCCTCGCTCACCGGGTAGGCATCGGCGATGCAGAGCCCCAGCTCGTTCTCCAGCAGCACCCGGCCGCTGCCCTCCAGCGCGCAGAACACACAGCCCGCTTCGCGGTGGCCGTCGCTGGCCTGCACACCGCGGAAGCAGAGGGCCTGCAGGTTGCTGATGGCGTCGGAGCCGCCCTGGCTCCACCGCTGCGCGGAAGGCTTCGCCTAGGGGATGATGTGGTCCACCTCCAGGGCCCACTGGTGTTCGTGCGCGCCGCAGCACTCGCAGCGGACCCGGGCTGCGGTGGCGGCTGCGGTGGGCAAACACCTCTTCGCCGCGCTGCTCGCGGAAGGCATCGAGGTGCTGGCGGCACAGCAGCTGCAGCGCGTCGCGCTCGGCGTCACTGAGCTCATCGCCGCCGATCAGGCAGCGGGCCCTGGAGCCGTACGGCCTGGAGGTCCGGCGGAAGGGTTGTGGAAGAAAGCCAGGGACCAAAGCCGTTGTGTGACGACGCCTCCGTCAGGAGGCTGGCCGCGTGCCGCTTCCGGGGTGATGTTCAGGCCGGCTGAAGCACAGGAGAAATCGGAAGCAGGGTCTCGATCGTGCTGCTGTCGCTGATCTGGGAGTAGTGCTCCAGCGTCACACCCACCGGCTTGCCAAGCTCATCAAAGTCCACGATCACGTTGTCGCTCACCGCCTCTGAGCTGCTGCTCGCCCGGTCGGCCAGCTCGATGTAGAGGGTGTCGGTATCGGGGAAGTAGCGGATCTTCATGGCTCAGGTCGCTCAGCAGGTGGGGAGGTCTTGGACCGGTTTCGGGCCTTGAGGAAGCCCCATCAAAAAAGGCGTTGTGCACGGTCTCTCTGTCCTCAAGGGTAATGACCCTGAGCGCACGGTTCTATACCTCCGGCACCAGGCCCCACAAGGCGCAGCGACCGTCGGCCTGCCTGCGTTGTTCGAGCGGTTCGGCCATCACCCGCCGGATCCACTCCTCCTCAATCCCTGGGTGCTTCTGGAACACCACATCACGGAAGTAGGCCGTTGTCTTCACGCACCCAGCACCTCGTTGGCATCAAGCCCCGCTTCGCCGTCGGCCAGGAACCGCTCCAGCCGATGATCGATCAGCTCGCGATCGGATTCTGAGAGTTCCGGGCCGATCTGCTCGTCAGCGATGGAATCCCACAGGGTCTGGACCAACTCCAGCCGTTGAGCCAGAGGCAGGGTCAACAGGTCTTTCAAAACATGCCACTCCGGCCAGGCAAGAAACCATCGAATCCCAGATTAGCGATGGTGCTTGGCAGCGGCCGGGATCAGCGCGGGCATGGGTGAACCCCACATTCAGATCGGAACCCCGATGACGAGCACCAGCCCACGGACCGAACAGGTGCTCAGCACCCTTCGGCT
Source organism: Cryptocyanus atlanticus LEGE 06306 (assembly GCF_056633155.1). Taxonomy (NCBI): domain Bacteria; kingdom Bacillati; phylum Cyanobacteriota; class Cyanophyceae; order Synechococcales; family Prochlorococcaceae; genus Cryptocyanus; species Cryptocyanus atlanticus. The sequence continues at coordinate 39,086 of NZ_JBSJOZ010000004.1, read as the reverse complement.
CCATGGCCCGTGGCGACGCCTGCCCCGACAGCGATGTCGATGTGTGGGTGCAGCTGAATCCGCTCACCCCCTACGCCCTCGTGCACCTCAAGCAGGAGCTGGAAACGTTGCGGAGCACGTCTGTGGATGTGGTGCGGTTGCGCGAGCGCATGAACCCCTCTCTCAAGCAGCGCATCCTTGATGAAGGCCTGCGTCCATGACGGAAGGCTCCGGCCCGTTGCTGGATGACCTTCTGGCTGCCCTTGAATGTGCCAGCGGTAAGCGCCAGCCTCTTCTTCAGATGAGACGGGAGTGGAACTGACGGGTTGAGCAGCACTGTGTCTTGGCGATGGCAAACCACGCTTGTTGGTCACCTTGCTGGCTCATCGGCGGGCTTGGCGGGGTGCTGCCGCCGCTCCAGCGGGCGTCGTAGGCGGCGTGAGGCGGCGGATGTGGTCTAGTCTCGGTATCGACCACCTGCAGAGGGGGTTATGCGCGCCAAACTTTTCCGCAACGGCCGTAGCCAGGCGGTGCGGCTGCCGGCCGAATTCCGCTTCGAGGGCACAGAGGTGGAGGTGCATCGCGATCCCGAGAGTGGCGCGGTGGTGCTCACCTCTGTGCGGCCTTCGGCCCATGCCTGGCTGGAGCGCAGGGATGCGCAGCTGGAAGACCCAGCCTTCCAGGCGGAGATGGCGGCGTTCTTGGACGGATTGCGCGACACCCGTGCTGCCGAAACGGTGGCGTTCCCCTGATGGCTTCGGCGGCGGCCAGGCTGATGCTCGACACCAACGCCGTGAGCGCCTTGCTGAAAGGCCTGTCGCCACAGCTGGATGCCTGGGCCGGAGAGCATCGCTGTTGCCTGTCTTCGATCGTGGTGGCTGAGATCCGCTATGGGCTGGAGAAGCTGCCCCCATCGTCCCGGTTGATCAGGATGGTGGAGGAGACCTTGGAGATCCTGGAGATCCTGCCCTGGACCGATGGCTGCGCCAGGGTTTACGGGCGGCTGCGGGCCGATCTGGAACGGAAGGGCACACCTCTGGAGGCCATGGATCTGCTGATCGCCAGCCATGCCCTCAGCGAGGGCTGCGCCCTGGTGACGGTGGATCAGGCCTTCGCCAAGGTGGCCGCCCTGCAACTGGAGGCTTGGTGAGGGCGATCATGACCCCACTCCGGCGCCCTGATTCAACCCCGGCTCATCAGCGCGCGGTAGGTGTTGCGGATGATCGCGTCCGCCTTGAGTCGGATCGACTTGGGGTCGCGCTTGAGACCCACCTTGTAGCCCTTCAGCGACTGGTCCCTTCGGGCCCGTGCCCATGGCTCTGCAGCTCGTCGTGCTCGCAGTTGCTCAGCTCCCCAGCCCCGCTCAGGGTGTAGACCCTTCGTTGTAGCGGGTGCTGCCGTTGCCGGTGAGCACGCGGCCCACCATCCGCTGCCCAGGAGGGGATCAGAAGATTCCCAGTGTTTTCTTCTTGCAGTACCCCGCTCCGATGTTCATCCATCCCGAGTCACAGGCTTTTCCGGCGGTGGGCTTCACCTCGTAGTAGATGGGGGAATTGCAATGCTGCTTCAGGTCGTTGACATAACCGAGCGGACACTCGTCATACCCCGGAAGTTTGGGAATGCGCTTCTGAGCCAGTGCTGAGCTGGGGATCAGCGGCGCAACGGCCAGAAGCACGGCAGTGAGAGAAAGGGGCAGCGTTCGCACCGGGCAAGCATCCAGGGATTCAGACCATCAAGTCTGGCGTCGTTCTCGCCCGCCGCCACCTCGATGTCACCAACATTGAGCGGAGCGGGGTGTTGGTGTCTGGGGGGCATCAACGGGCCGGGGCATCCTGCTCCCCCCCACGAAAACGGTCCGATCCTGATGGCCCCGGACGGCGAAGCGGAGACGACGGGCTCGTAGCCGCGTGGCAGCAGGTTCCAGTCGGCGTTGTACACGTGCACCCGGCGGGTGACCCTTCCATCGGCCTCGAACGGCAGGTCGGCATGGGCCCAGGCCAGCACACTGCCCGCCAGATTGCGGGCCTCGAAGCCCTGGTTGCGCAGGGTCCGTGTGTAGATCCCGCTGCGCAGACCGATGGTGCAGTAGGGAACGACGACCCAGGAGCGGTAGCGGGCCCGGTCGCGCTCGAAGTCTTCCTGGCTGATCGCCCCCGGCAGCATCGAGACGCGCCGTTCGTGCGGCTCGCGCACGTCCACCAGCACCGCCGGCCGGTCCTGGGGACGGGCCAGCCACTCGGCCACCGAGATCTCCGGCTGGTCGGGGAACCGGAGACGGCGCAGGCCCCCTTAGCGGCGCACCAGCTCGACCGCCAGCTCCCCCACGGCCCCGGCCAGGACAGCCATGGCGACGACAGCCGTGGCCAGGGCGGCGGCCATCCAGCTGCGCCCTTTCCCCGGGGGAGTCGAACGGGTGATCACTACCTCCGGCCATGCGGGGGGCCAGCTTGGCGCGGGAGAGGGGGCCGGCCGCCGCCATGATGCAGGTCTGCTCGATGGTTCTGCCCAGCGTCACCATGAGCAACCAAGCCCTGAGCAACCAAACCCTGCCGCCGATTGCCGGCTGTGAAGCCGAGATCCTGGCCCTGGTGCAACAGCCAGGCCCCGTCGCCCTGGCCCACACCACGCTGAACCTGGAGACGATCCGCTCCGGCTTTGCCTGCGCGCTCCACATGCACCAGCCCACGATTCCGGCTGGGGCGCAGGGGGAACTGATCTCCCATCTCCAGTACATGCTGGAGCATCCGGGCGAAGGCGACAACCACAACGCCGAACCCTTTGCCCAGTGCTACAAGCGCCTGGGCAGCCTCATTCCCCAGCTGATCGGGGAGGGCTGCGATCCGCGGATCATGCTGGATTATTCGGGCAACCTGCTCTGGGGACTGGGCCAGATGGGCCGCCACGACATTCTCGAGGCGCTGCGCTCCCTGGCCTGCGATCCCGCCCTTCAGCCCCAGGTGGAATGGCTCGGCAGCTTCTGGGGCCATGCCGTGGCCTCCTCCACCCCCATCCCCGACCTGAAGCTGCAGATCCTGGCCTGGCAGCACCAGTTCGCCGCGCTCTTCGGCCGCGAAGCCCTGCAGCGGGTGAAGGGCTTTTCGCCCCCGGAACTGCACCTGCCCAACCACCCCGACACCCTCTTTGCCCTGGTGAAGGCGCTCCGGGAGTGCGGCTACCGCTGGCTGCTGGTGCAGGAGCACAGCGTGGAGACCCTCGATGGCAGCGGCCTGAGCCAGGAGCAGAAGTACCTCCCCAATACGTTGGTGGCCCGCAGCTCCAGCGGCGAAACGGCCTGCATCACGGCCTTGATCAAAACCCAGGGCTCCGACACCAAGCTGGTGGGTCAGATGCAGCCCTATCACGAAGCCCTGGGGCTGGGCCGGCAATCCCTGGGCACCAGCACGGTTCCCTCGCTCGTTTCCCAGATCGCCGACGGCGAAAATGGCGGCGTGATGATGAATGAGTTCCCGCCGGCCTATCTCCAGGCCCATCGCAGCATCGCCTCCGGTGGCCATGCTCCCGCCACGGTGGCGATCAACGGCACGGAATATCTGGAGTTGCTGGAAGCCGCCGGTGTGCAGAGCGCGGATTTTCAGACGATTCAGGCAGTGCATCAGCACAGGCTCTGGCAAAGGGTCGGCAGCCCCCCCACCCCAGCCGCCACCGAAGCGGCCATCGCCGCGCTCAAGGCCAGCGATCCCGCCTTTTCCATGGACGGCGCCTCCTGGACCAACAACCTCAGCTGGGTGGAGGGCTACGCCAACGTGCTGGAGCCGATGCAGAGCCTCAGCGCCCGCTTCCACCAGCTGTTCGACCCCCTGGTGGCCGAAGACCCCGGCGTGACCGCCACCCCCCGGTACCAGGAGGCGCTGCTCCACCTGCTGCTGCTGGAAACCAGCTGCTTCCGCTACTGGGGCCAGGGCACCTGGACCGACTACGCCCGCGAGATCCACCGCCGCGGCGAGGCCGCGATCGCCAGGGCCCGGGACCGGGCCCCCCATCCCCTCAGGGCAGGGTGAATCCGGAGGTGTTCAGGTGCTTGAGGTCAAGCAGGACGACCGTGAACCAGACCAGCAGCGCCAGCCCTCCAAGCGCACCGGCCACGACCAGCACGCCGACGATCGCCGACTTGAAGGACCTGCTGTCGTCGGGCACGAGCGCGGTTGAATCGACCGTCACTGTCCCACAACCCTGCCTCCAGCCCGCTGGGGCGCTGAGCCCACCCCAGCCTCCTTCCCCCGTCCGCCGGCGCCCGTCCGCCGGGGGGCTTCAAGGGTGGGCCGGAGCGGTCTCCCCTGGCCGGCCTGCCGTGGTGTCAGGGGGGAGCGGCGGCTCGGCGGCCTCCAGCCTGTCCTTGCAGGTGGAGCAGAGCACCCGCCCCCTCTGTTCCAGGTAGAAGCGCGTTGAGCGTTCAATCTGAACACCACAACCCGAACAGGAGAACAGAGGGCTCATCGGTGACAGCAGGCGTTGATCTGCCTAGCGGAACCGCTGTCCAGCGACTGTCGCGTTCATGACCGAGCGCCTGCCCCAACCCCGGCCCGGTGCGCCATGGCGGCACGGAACTCCCGACCACGCCTCCCGTTGCACGGACGATCGGGGCCCTGGTGGCCGTGGTTCGCCATCGCTACGCTGGGCGGCCCCGGACCCAGGGTCAGGCCTGATGGCAACCGAGCTCTCCCTGGCTGAGCGCAGCAGGCGTGTGAACCGGGAGGATGCGCTTCAGGAGCTCGACCTGGCCACCCTCGCCCAGGCCTACCGCTGTGGGCATCCCGTGTATCTGGGGCGGGGTGAATTCTGGAGCTGGCAGACCGACGGGATCCCCGCCTGGCTGGTGCCCCGCTTCGAGGATCTCGGTTTTCTGCCCTGAACGCCGGGGGGCGCACCGGGGAGCGGCCGGGCTCCGGAGCGCTGGGGATCGCGCTCCGCTTCGACCTGGATCAGAGCGTGCTGCCGGACTCGGCGCCGATCGCGCTGAGCGGAACGGCCGCCAGCTGGCCCAGGGCGAGGCGGTCGATCTTGCCCACCGGGTTGAGCGGCAATGCCGGAAGAAAACGGATCTCCTCAGGGGCCTTGTAGCCCACCCGCTCCCGGGCGAAGGCGATCAGCTCCGGCTCCGACGGCGCCGGCTGGTCCGGCCGGAGCGCCACATAGGCCCGCACGTTCTCGCCGTGCACCGGATCGCGGAGGCCGATCACCCCGGCCAGCTCCACCGCCGGGTGCTCGGCCAGGGCCTCCTCCACGTCCTGGGGGCAGATGTTGGAGCCATCGTGCACGATGATCTGCTTGCGCCGGCCGCAGAACCAGAGATTGCCGTCGCCCTCCAGGCGCATCTCATCGCCGCTGTCGAGCCAGCCGTCCTGAATGGTGTCGGCTGTGGCGTCGGGATTGGACCAGTAGCCCGTCATCACCGAGGGGGCCCGCAGCCACAGGCGGCCGGCCTCGCCGGGCATCACCTCCTGGCCCTCGGGGTTGCGGATCGAGCCGCTCAGCCCCGGGGAGAGCGGGCCCACCGAGCCGATCCGGCCGGCCTGCGAGGGCGGCACCAGGGTGGCGTAGGCGCACTCGGTGAGGCCGTAGCTCTCGTGGATGCAGAAGCCGGTGGCGGCCTGGAACTCCTGCTGCAGCTGGTGGGGCACCTTGTCGCCGCCGCTGATGCACAGCCGCACCGAGGCCAGATCCTGGCGCTGCAGTCCGCCATCGCGCACCAGGCCAAACAGGGGGGCGGGCAGCATCAGCAGCACCTCCGGCCGGTGGCGCCGCAGCAGGGTTTCCACGCTGGGGCTGTCGATGGTGTTGGCGATCACGGCCCCTGCCCCCGCCCCCAGGGCGCCCAGGCACAGGGCCGAGGCGGCCACATGGGCCAGGGAGCAGCCGGCCAGCACCTGCTCCCCCGGCCGCAGCTCCAGGGCCTGCGCCAGCGACGCCAGCAGCGCCCCGAGGCTGGCGCGGCTGTGGGTCACGCCCTTCGGTTTGGCGGTGCTGCCGGAGGTGAAATAGATCACGCAGGGGGCCTTACCTGGCAGCTCGGGCCAGGGAGCGTCACTGCCGGGACAGCGTTCGAGCAACGGCTGGAAACCGACCTGGTCGTCGATCTCAACCGTGCCCAGCGGCAGTCCGCCCGCCCGGGCGCTGGCCGCCACATCCGCCTGCCGCTCGCGGTGGAACACCAGGGCCGCCGCGCCGCTCACCGCCAGGGCATGGTCGATCTCGGCCGGCACATAGCGGTAGTTGAGCGGGGTGAGCACCAGGCCGCTGCGGAGCCCGGCCAGGTAGTGCACCACCAGCTCCACCCCATTGGGCACCAGCGAGGCCAGCCGGTCGCCGGGCCCCAGGCCCAGGGCCCGGTAGGCCCGCGCCAGATGCTCACTGGCCCGCTCCAGCTCGGTCCAGCTCAGGCTGCGGCGCAGATCCCGCAGGGCCGGCTCGTGGGGAGCCCGCGCCAACCCGTGCGCCAGGGGGTTGTCGATGGGGATTGGCCGTGTCAGCGCGGGGCCGTGGAAGGGCATGGGCTGGGCACCGGTGGCGCTTGGCGGAACCGCCCCCACTCTGACCCTCCCCGCTGCTGCGGCCGCCAGAGTGGAGCGTGGTTGCGCCCGCCGGCCATGGGCACCGACACCGTTCGTTTCCTGCTCCGGCCCTGCTGGCTGGGCTGGATCCTGCTGGCCGCCACCCCGCGGGGCCTCCTGGCGATCGCATTGGGCGATGAGCCCGAGTCGCTCGCCATGGAGCTGCGTCGGCACCATCCCGAGGCCGAGCTCGCCGGCGCCGATCCCCTGCTTGAGGCCTGGCTGGCCCAGGTTCTCGCCGCCGCTGACGCTCCCGCCTCCCCGGCGGCCGCACCCCTGCCCCCTCCGCCGCTGGACCTGCGCGGCACGCCCTTCCGCCGGCGCGTCTGGCAGGAACTGGGCCTGATCCCCGCCGGCGCCACCGTGAGTTACGCCGAGCTGGCCCGCCGGCTCGGCGACCCCCGGGCGGTGCGCGCCGTGGCCCAGGCCTGCGCCGCCAACCCGATCGCCCTGGCCATCCCCTGCCACCGTGTCATCGGTCGCGATGGCTCCCTGCGGGGCTATCGCTGGGGCATCGAGCGCAAACGGGCGCTGCTGGAGCGTGAAGCCCGGCGGGCCGGAACCCCCCTGGCCGCCCGGGTGGCGGCCCTCAACTGGCCCGCCCTGGCCGAGCGGCTGCAGGACCAGGGCTATGCGGTGCTCGAGGGGCTGCTCAACGCCAGCGAGTGCGAGCGGCTCCGTGCCCTGGCGGCGGAGCCGGAGCGCTTCCGCCGCCAGGTGGTGATGGAGCGGCACCGCTATGGCCAGGGGACCTACGGCTATTTCGCCGATCCCCTGCCGTCCCTGGTCCAGGAGCTGCGCGAGTCGCTCTATGGCCCGCTCGTGCCGATCGCCAACGGCTGGAGGCGCCTGCTTGGACTCGAACCCGCCCTGCCGGCCACCCTGGAGGCCTGTCGGGAGCTCTGCCGCGGGGCCGGTCAGATCCACCCCACCCCGATTCTGCTGGAGTACGGGTCGGGCGACTTCAACCGGCTCCACCAGGACCATTACGGCCCTGTCCTGTTCCCGCTGCAGGCGGCGATCCTGCTGAGCGAACCGGAGCGGGAGTTCAGCGGCGGTGAGGTGGTGCTGCTCGAGCAGCAGCCCCGCACCCAGCCCCGGGTCCGGGTGGTGCCTCTGCGCCGGGGCGACACCCTGTTGTTCGCCTCCGGTGATCGCCCCCTGGCCGGCCCCCGGGGAACGGTCCGGGCCACGATCAGGCATGGGGTCAGCACCATCACCGCCGGCCGGCGGATCTGCCTGGGGATACCCTTCCACGAGGGCCCCTAGCCTGAACGCTCCGTCCGGGATCAAGGTCGCCCCATGGATCTGACCATGCATCAGGCCTCCGTGCCGCCCCTGCGCCGGACGCTCGCCAACCTGACCGCCGTGCTGGGGAAGGGCCTGGCCCACGCGGAGGCCCGGGGGTTCGATCCCGCCGTGCTCGTCTCGAGCCGCCTCTACCCCGACATGTTCCCCCTGGCCCGCCAGGTGCAGATCGCCTCCGACCTGGCCCGCCGCGGCGTCGCCCGGCTGGCGGGGGTGGAGGCGCCACCGCTGGCGGACACCGAGACCAGCCTGCCCGAGCTGATCGATCGCCTCCAGCACTCGATCGCCTACCTCGACGGCTTCAGTGCCGAGCAGATCAACGGCAGCGAGGAGCGATCGATCACCGTGCCGATCGGCCAGGGGGAGACCCTCACCATGGAGGGCTGGCCCTTCCTCTCGGTGTTCGTGCTGCCCAACGTCTATTTCCACACCACCACCGCCTACGCGATCCTGCGCCACAACGGGGTGGTGCTCGGCAAACGTGATTTCATCGGCCAGCCGTGAGCGCCCCGCGGTGACCGCCGCCCCCGCTGGCCTGGCCATCGCCCTCGGGGCCAACCTCGGCGATCCCGCCGCCACGCTCACCGCCGTCCGGCCCCTGCTGGGCCGGGAGCTGGAGTTCTGGACGGCCGTCCCTGCCGGCTCCCCCGCGCCCACGACCCCTGCCTCCCTGCGGCTGCGCTGGTCTCCCCTGTTCCGCACGGCACCGGTGGGCGGTCCGCCCGATCAGCCGTCCTTCGTCAATGCGGCCCTGCTGGTGGAGCGGGCCCCCGGCGGCGGCGGGTGGCCGGACCCCCCGGCCTGGCCCGATCCGCTGCCCCTGCTGGCGCGGCTTCAGAACCTGGAGGCCCGCTTCGGCCGCCAGCGCCTGGTGCCCTGGGGCCCCCGCAGCCTGGATCTTGACCTGCTCTGGTGCGGCGCTGCGACCGTGGCCACACCCCGGCTGGAGCTGCCCCATCCGCGCCTGCGCCAGCGCGCCTTCGTGCTGGCGCCGCTGGCGGCGATCGAGCCGCGGCTCGTGCCGCCCGGGGGGGGCGCCGGCGCCGCCGCCCTGCTGGAGCAGCTGCTGGCCCGCCCAGCGGGGGAGCCGCCACCGGTGCCCCTGCCCGCCCGCTCCGGTTGGCCCGAGGGACCCTGAGCGAACCGCGCCGTTGGCGGCCGGCGGCCACACTGGGGACCTCCTCGCCCCCCTCCATGGCCCCGCTGCCACCCCCCGAGCCCTCCACCCACCTGGACACCACGGCGGTTCTGCAGGCCCGCAAGATCCGCTTCGAGCTCAACCGGGTGGTGCTGCCGATGGGGGTGGAGGGCACCTACGGGATCATCCGCCACCCCGGCGCCTCCCTGGCGGTGCCCGTGCTCTCCGATGGCCGGGTGGTGATCCTGCGCCAGTACCGCTTCGCGGTGGAGCGCCGCCTGCTCGAGTTCCCCGCCGGTACCCTCGAAGCGGGCGAAGATCCCCTCGGCTCGATGCAGCGGGAGCTGGGCGAGGAGGCCGGCTACAGCGCCGCCCGCTGGGATTCGCTGGGGGTGATGCTGCCCTGCCCCGGCTACTCCGATGAGCGGATCCATCTCTTTCTGGCCCGCGAACTCAGTCCGCTGGCGGAGCGGCCCGCCGCCGATGACGACGAAGACCTGGAGGTGCTGCTGATCGAGCCCGCCGCCCTCGATGCCGCCCTGGCCAGCGGCGATGAGGCCCTCGATGGCAAGAGCGTCACCGCCTGGTTCCGCGCCCGCCAGGTGCTCGGCCTCGGATGAGCCGGTCCGTCCACTCCCCCGAGGGGCCGCCCCGCTGGCTGTTCTGGCACCGGCGTGACCTGCGCCTGGCCGACAACCTGGGCCTGGCCGCCGCGGCCCGGGCCACCCCGGCCGTCACCGGAGTGTTCGTGTTCGATCCGGAACGGCTGGAGGCGTCCGGCTTCGCCCCGGCGCGGCTCTGGTTCCTGGGCGAGAGCCTGGGGGAGCTGGAGCGGAGCTGGCGGGCGGCGGGCTCCCGCCTGCTGCTGCTGTGCGGAGATCCGGTGCTGCTGCTGCCCCGGCTGGCGGAGGCCACGGGGGCTGAGGTGGTGGCCTGGAACCGGGAGGTGGAGCCCGAAGCCCGCCGTCGCGACCAGCGGGTGGCCGAAGCGCTGCAGGCGGACGGCCGCCGCGTGCTGGCCGGCTGGGACCAGCTGCTCGTGCCCCCCGAGGCCCTGAGCACCGGCACCGGCGCCCCCTACCGCGTCTACGGGCCGTACTTCCGCGCCTGGCGCCGGCGGCTGGACGCCGAAGGCCCCGAGGGCGCCGGGCCCCACCTCACCCCCGCCCCCACTGGCCTGCTCGATGGAGATCCGGCCGCCCTGGCCAGCGAGCACCGGGCGCTCTGGGATCAGCTGCCGCTTCTGGACACCGTGCCGGGTCCGGGCGCCGGGCTGCCCGGTGAGCCCTTCAGCGGTGCCGACCTCTGCCCCTGCCGGCCCGGCGAGGCCGCCGCCGCCGCCCAGCTCGCCGCCTTCGCCGATCGCGCCCTGCTGCGCTACGAACCGGCGCGGAACCTGCCGGGGGAGGCGGGCACCTCCGGGCTCAGCGCGGCCCTCTCCTTCGGCACGCTCAGTCCCCGTCGGGCCTGGGCGGCGGCCCAGGAGCAGCGGCTGGTCGCCCGCAGCGAGGAGGAACTCCAGGCGATCCGGGTCTGGGAGCAGGAGCTGGCCTGGCGCGAGTTCTACCAGCAGGCCCTGTTCCGGTTTCCGGAACTCGCCGACGGTCCCTACCGGCCCCAGTGGCGCCACTTCCCCTGGGAGAACGACGAACGCCGCTTCTCAGCCTGGTGCGACGGCCTCACCGGCGTGCCGATCGTGGACGCCGCCCTGCGCCAGCTGAACGCATCCGGCTGGATGCACAACCGCTGCCGCATGATCGTGGCGTCCTTCCTGGTCAAGGATCTGATCGTGGACTGGCGCTGGGGTGAACGCCGTTTCATGGACCGGTTGGTGGACGGGGACCTGGCGGCCAACAACGGCGGCTGGCAGTGGAGCGCCAGCAGCGGCATGGACCCGAAACCCCTGCGCATCTTCAACCCCTCCACCCAGACGGCCCGTTTCGATCCCGAGGCCACCTACATCCGCCGCTGGCTGCCGGAGCTGGCCCATGTGGCCACAGCCGATCTGATCAGCGGCGCGATCGCCCCGCTGGAGCGGCGTGGCTACCCCGGGCCGATCGTGGACCACAGGCTCCAGCAGGCCCGCTTCAAGGCGCTTCACGCCAGCCTGCCCCGCTCCTGAGCCGGCCGCGCCGCCCCGGGCGGTCCGGCGGAGGTCTCAGGCGGCGACCGAGGCGGTGGGGCGCACGCCCTCGGCCCCGCTCAGCTGGCGCAGCACCTCGATGACCCGCTGCTGCTGGGGGGGGCTCAGTTCCGGGAAGATCGGCAGGCTCAGCACCTCGGCCGTGAGCGTCTCGGTGACCGGCAGGCTGCCGGGGCCATAGCCCAGCTCGGCGTAGGCCGGCTGGCGATGGATCGGAATCGGGTAATAGATGATCGTGTTCACCCCGGCGCCGGCCAGTTCCTGCTTGAGCCAGTCGCGGCAGCAGCTTTCCGGCAGGCCGAAGGTGGCGCTGTCGGAGGAGGGGGTGCAGCGGGCGCCGCAGCTGGTCTGGCTCTGCAGGCAGCGGGGCACCCGCACCACGAACTGATTCCAGCTGTGGCCCCCCGGGCCCTCCTCCGGCAACCGCAGGCCGGCCATCCCGCCCAGCTCCCGCCGGTAGGTGGCCGCCACCTGGCGGCGTCGCTCGATCCAGCTGGCCAGATGGGGCAGCTTGACGTTCAGGACGGCCGCCTGGAGGGCATCCAGGCGGCTGTTGTAGCCGAGGGAGGTGTGCAGATAGCGCCGCGGCATGCCGTGCACGGCCAGTTCGCGCACCCGCTGGGCCAGCTCCGGATCCCGGCAGGTGACGGCCCCGCCATCGCCGGCGCCACCCAGGTTCTTGGTGGGAAAGAAGCTGAAGCAGCCCGCGTCGCCCCAGCTACCCACCGGGCGGCCGGCCCAGCTGGCGCCGGTGGCCTGGGCGCAGTCTTCGATCACCCGCAGACCGTGGGCGGCGGCGATGGCCCCCAGCCGTTCCATGTTCACAGGGCGGCCGAACAGATGCACCGGCATCAACGCGCGGGTGGCCGGGGTGATGGCCGCTTCGATGCGTTCGGGATCGATCAGGAAGGAGCTCTCCTCCACATCGACGAACACCGGAGTGGCCCCCACGGCGCTGATCGCCTCGGCGGTGGCGAAGAAGCTGAAGGAACTGGTGATCACCTCATCGCCGGGGCCGATCCCCAGGCCCCTCAGGGCCAGCACCAGGGAGTCGGTGCCGCTGTTGCAACCGATCGCGAACGGGGTGCCGGTGGCGGCGGCGAAGTGTTGCTCGAACTGTGCAATCGTGGCGCCCCCGATGTACTGCCCACTGCGCAACACCTGCAGAACGGCGTCCTCGAGGGCCTCACCCAGGTGATGAAGCTGCTCGGTGAGATCGAAGGGGGGCACCTGCATGGGGGCAACCTTAAACCCCGTCGACGGTCAGGCCCAGGCAGGGGTCTGACCTGGATGCCATTTGATGTTGCAGCCGATCGAGGCGGTCTGATCCGGGCCCGGGGCACCCCCGGCCAGCAGGGTCTCGAGGGCGGCGCGGAGGTCGCGGCCGTCGGGCGGCGCCCCGCCGGGCCGGCTGCCGTCGAGCTGGCCCCGATAGACCAGCCCGTGGCCGGCATCGAACAGGTAGAGGTCGGGGGTGCAGGCGGCCTGGAAGGCGCGGGCCACGGCCTGATCCATGTCCATCAGATAGGGGAAGCGCCAGCCGCAGCGCTGCCGCTGCTCCTCCAGCTGGAGCGGACCGTCCTGGGGATGGGTGCGCAGGCTGTTGCTGGCGATCGCCAGGATCGTGACCCGATCGCCGTAGTCGCGGTCGATCCGGCCCAGTTCCGCCTCGATGTGCTTCACGAAGGGGCAGTGGGCGCAGAGGAACAGCACCAGCAGTGGCCGCTGCGGCAGGGCGCCGCTCTCCACCGGCGCGCCGCCAGTTGTCGGCAGCTGGAAGGGCGGCAGCGGGGTTCCCAGCGGCAGCATCGTCGAGGGCGTCAGGGCCATGGCGGATCAGCAGAGGCCGACGGGCCGACGGGCCGACCGGCGGATCCGGTGATTGTGGCGTCCATCCCCACGGGTTGCCTCCGGCAGGATCAGCGCCTTCGCCTGGCCCCCTTGCCCCGGCTCCTTCTCCAGCCCCGCTGGATCGCTCTGCCGCTGGCCCTGGCGCTGCTGGCGGGCTGCGTGCCCTCCCACCGCCGCCCCAGCTGGCGCATCCTGTCGCTGCAGCGCAGTCAGCCCCATGACGGTCTGGCGGTGGTGAGCCAGCCCGATGGCTTCGGTCTGCACATCTGGCTCGAGACCGACACCCGCCAGCCCGGGGTCTGCCGGCCCCGCTGGCTGCCCGACGCGGCCCGCCTGTTCAACGGCAACGGCAGCGCCCCGTTCAGCTCCGGCCTGGCGCCGCGTCCGGAATTCTTCGCGGTGGTGGCCCGCCAGGACGTGCGGCGCGCCCTGCAGCGGGAGCTCAAGGCCCTCTGCACCGCGCGGGCGCCACGCAGCAGCTGGGAGTGGCGTGAGCCGCCGCTGCGCCCCGAGGAGGTGGTGCGGGAGCCGCTGCCCCTTCTGGAGGAGGAGCAGCTGCTGCCCGACCCAGCCGAGGTGCGGGCGGCCGAGGAGGAACTGGCGCCGATCCCGCCCCAGGAGGAACCGCCCCGCTGAGGCCACGCCGGCCGGGGGGGAGGGGGCAAGGGCATGGGGGAGAATCGCCCGATCGCGTGCGACGCCCTCCGGGCGCTTCCCCCATGCTCCTCGATCTGCGCGGCAAGAAGGCCCTCGTCACGGGCATTGCCAACAACCGCTCGATCGCCTGGGGCATCGCCCAACAGCTGGCGGCCGCCGGTTGCGAGCTGGGGGTCACCTTCCTCCCCGATGAGCGGGGCCGCTTCGAGGCCAAGGTGCGCGAACTCACGGCGCCGCTGGCCCCCAGTCTGTTCGAGCCCCTCAACGTGCAGGACCCGGCCCAGATCGAGGCCGTCTTCGCCCGCGTCGCCGAGCAGTGGGGCACGATCGACGTGCTGGTGCACTGCCTGGCCTTCGCCGGCAAGGAGGAGCTGGTGGGCAACTACTCCGCCATCAGCCCCGAGGGCTTCGCCCGGGCCCTGGAGGTGAGCGCCTACTCCCTGGCTCCCCTCTGCCGCCACGCCAAGCCCCTGTTCAGCCAGGGGGCCAGCGTGATCACCCTCAGCTACCTGGGCGCCGAGCGCGCCATCCCCAACTACAACGTGATGGGGGTGGCCAAGGCGGCCCTGGAGGCCTCGGTGCGCTACCTGGCCGCCGAGCTCGGCCCCGAGCGGCAGGTGCGGGTGAACGCCATCAGCGCCGGCCCGATCCGCACCCTGGCCAGCTCCGCCATCGGCGGCATCCTCGAGATGATCCACAACGTGGAGGAGAAGGCCCCCCTGCGCCGCACCGTCACCCAGGACGAGGTGGGCGCCACCGCCGCCTTCCTGGCCAGCCCCCTGGCCTCGGGGATCACCGGCCAGGTGCTCTACGTGGACGCCGGCTACTGCATCACCGGGATGTGAGATCCCCCCGGAGATCAGGGGGTGTTGAGCAGGGCCTCGGAGCGCATCGGCATCACCGATCCCATCCAGTCGATCGAGGTGGTGTGCAGGTTGTAGAAGGCGGCCTCCACCTGGAGCCGCCCGGAGCGCATCAGATCGGTGAGCAGCACGCTGGAGTCCACCAGGTTGCGGGCCGCGTTGAGGGTGTGGTGCCGCGAGGCCTGCTCCAGGTCTTCGCGGGCCCCGAGGCTGAGCAGTTCCATGCGCAGTTGCCCCACTACCTGGGCCAGGCTCGGGGTGAGGGTGAGGGCCGGGTTCAGGGCCGCCTCCACCGCGCCGCAGCAGGCGTGGCCGAGCACCACGATCACGGGCACGCCCAGATGGGCCACCGCATATTCCAGGGAGGCGATCGCCGCGGTGGTGGACAGGGTGCCGGCGTTGCGCACCACGAACAGGTCGCCGAAGCCGGTGTCGAAGAGCAGCTCCACCGGCACGCGGGAATCGGCGCACCCCAGCACGGCCGCGCTGGGGTGCTGGCCGGTCTCCACCTCCAGCATCCGCTGGCGGCTGCTGTGGGGATGGAGCGACTCTCCGTCCAGGAACCGCCGGTGACCCTCGCGCAGCTCGGCCAGCACCGCTTCGGGAGAGTCGTTCATGCAGCAACCGGGTGAGGGCGGGGAAGCCCAGGTGCGGATTGTGCCCTGATGCTCTGCGGCGGTTTCGGCATGATTGGCACACTCCAGCCCCCCCGCCCGTGCCCCCCCTCCCGGACCTCGAAATCGGCGATGCCGGCGGCCGCGGCGGCAGCGTGCACCGCCGCACCGGCGAAACCGACGTGCGGGTGCGCCTCAACCTCGATGGCCGCGGCCGCTGCCGGGTCACCACCGGCGTGCCCTTCCTCGACCACATGCTCCACCAGCTCGCCAGCCATGGCCTTCTGGATCTGGAGATCAGCGCCGAGGGCGATACCCACATCGACGACCACCACACGAACGAGGATGTGGGCATCGCCGTGGGCCAGGCCCTGGCCCAGGCCCTGGGGGATCGCACGGGCCTGCAGCGCTTCGGGCACTTCACGGCTCCCCTCGATGAGGCGCTGGTGCAGGTGGCGCTGGATTGCTCCGGCAGGCCCCACCTCAGCTATGGCCTGGTGATCCCGGGCCAGCGCATCGGCACCTACGACACCGAACTGGTGCGCGAGTTCTTCGTGGCGGTGGTGAACAACTCGGGCCTCACCCTGCACATCCGCCAGCTGGCGGGCCTCAACTCCCACCACATCGTGGAGGCCTGCTTCAAGGCTTTCGCCCGGGCGCTGCGCCAGGCAGTGGAGATCGATCCGCGCCGGGCCGGACAGGTGCCCAGCAGCAAGGGGGTGCTGGAGCAGGCGGGCGCCACTTCACACTCCGTTACGTGATGATGGAGGGATCCGACCGCGCCCGCCCGATGACCATCGCCTCCAGCCGAGCCGACACCGCCCCTGGCTATGCCCGCGACGACTGGGCCAGCGCCTTCCGCAACGTCGGCAGCGAGCTCACGGCCGTGCCCCTGGCCGCCGGCAGCGGCACCATTCCGCCCGAGCTCCGCGGCACCCTGTACCGCAACGGTCCGGGCAGGCTGGAACGCGGCGGCCACTGGGTGCACCATCCCTTCGACGGCGACGGCATGGTCACCGCCCTGCGGTTCGAGGACGGTCAGGCTTGGCTCACCAACCGCTTCGTGCGCACCGAGGGCTGGCTGGCGGAGGAGGCGGCGGATCAGCCGCTCTACCGCGGCGTGTTCGGCACCCAGAAACCCGGCGGCCCCCTGGCCAATGCCTTCGATCTGCGGCTCAAGAACATCGCCAACACCCATGTGGTGCGGCTTGGCGAGAAGCTGCTGGCCCTCTGGGAAGCCAGTTCCCCCCACGCCCTTGACCCCGACAGCCTCGACACCCAGGGGATCGATCTCCTGGGCGGAGTGCTCAAGCCGGATGAGGCCTTCAGCGCCCACCCCCGCTTCGATCCCGGCCACCATGGCGGGTCCCGCATGGTCAGCTTCGGCGTCAAGGCGGGCCCGCGCAGCACGGTGCGGCTGATTGAGTTCGATGCCCGCCCCGGCGTGCCGGCCGGCACCGTGCTGGCAGATCAGACCCGCCGCTTCAACGGCTTCGCCTTCCTGCACGACTTCGCGATCACCCCCAACTGGGCCGTGTTCCTGCAGAACGCCATGGCCTTCAATCCCCTGGGTTTCGTGCTCGGCTGGAAGGGCGCCGCCCAGTGCCTCGACTCGAAGCCCGGCGAGCGGGGACAGTTCTGGCTCATTCCCCGCTCCGGTGGGGGGGAGCCCCTGCAGGTGAGTGCGCCGGAGGGCTTCGTCTTCCACCATCTCAACGCCTTTGAGGATCCGGCCGCCGGAGCGGCGGGCCAGGTGGTGGTGGACTCGATCTATTACCCCGATTTCCCCTCGATCGGCCCCGGGGTCGATTTCCGCCAAGTGGACTTCGACACCCTGCCCATCGGTCAGCTCCGGCGCTGCCGCATCGACCTGGCCAGCGGAGCGGTGAGCAGCGAACCCCTGGAGGAGCGGTGCTGCGAGTTCGCCATGGTGCACCCGCGGCGGGTGGGGCTGGAGGCCCGCTACGCCTGGATGGCGGTGACCGAGGGGGAGCGGGGCAACGCCCCCCTGCAGGCGATCGAAAAGCTCGATCTGATCAGCGGCGAGCGCCGGATCTGGAGTGCCGCGCCGCGGGGCTTCGTCAGCGAGCCGGTGATGGTGCCCCGGCCAGCGGCCGCCGGAGCCTCGGAGCCGGCCGAAGACGACGGCTGGATCCTCGGCTTGATCTGGAATGGGGCACGCTGCGGCAGCGACCTGGTGATCCTCGACGCGGCCGACCTCTCGGAGCAGGCGGTGCTGCCCCTGCCCCTGGCCCTGCCCTATGGCCTGCACGGCAGCTGGGCCCCATGAAGCACTCCGCCGCCTGGATACTCGCCCTCGCCCTGATGACCGCCCTGCTCGGCTGGGGCGGAGCGGCCGGGGCCACGGGCCTGCCGCCCGAGCCCCTGGCGTCCCTGTTCCATGCCGGCGGCTCTCCGCCCGCCGGTCTCGGCCTGCGCCAGGGCCGGCTCCGGCCCTGCGGGGCCTCGAACCACTGTGTGCGGGACGACTGGCCGGTGGCCGATCCCGCCTTGGCCCTGGCCGGGCTCATCCCGGAACTCGAGCGGCATCCGGGCACCCGGATCGAACAACGGCAGGACACCCCCACCCTCTCCTATCTGCATGCCACCGAGGAGAGCCGCCTGTTCGGCTTCATCGATGATCTGGAACTGGCCGCCATTCCGGACACCGGCGTGCTTCAGGTGCGCTCGGAATCCCGGTTGGGGGATTCGGACCTGGGTGTGAACCGCCGCCGGGTGGAGCGGCTTCGCCAGGCCCTGGAACCGTTTCAGCCGCGCTGATGCCGGCTGAGGGTGGCCGGCGAGAAGACATGGCCATGCTCAAGGGCGATCGCCACCACGGCGGCCACGTCCACGGCGGCCTCCACCCGGGCCTTGAGGGCGGCATCGCTCTCCACCTCGCTCAGGAAGGCTTGGAGCTGGGCTTTCGACATGACGGGGAGCGCGTGGGCCTCTCTCTGTCCTAGTCGGAGCTCGGCAGCGGCGGATCGGGCACGGATCGCACCGGCGGTTTCGGCGGGGGTGCCGGCTGGGTTGTCTGGCGTGGAGTGGCGGGTGGCGAGGGCAGGGCCGGGGGGGGCGGCGCCTCCGTCCGCGAGGGCGCGAGCTGGTCGGAGAGGGAGCGGGTGCTCTCCGGGTTCGGGGCGGTCTCCGGTCCCACCACCTCCACGGCGGCCCGTTCCACGATCAGGCGGAAGCGGATCGACTGCCGCTCGTTGACCAGCTTCTGGACCTCCGCCACCTGCTTCGGGCTGGGCACATCGGGGCTGTTGGCCCGCACCACCACGCGGATCACGGGGGGGTTCAGGGCCCAGTCGATCGAGATCCGGTCGATCTGGGCCTCCTGGCCCAGGGTGACCGTCTCGCGGGTCAGCAGGCTCTGGATGGTGGCGGTGACCTGCAGCTGCACGCTTTCCTCCCGGCTGCGGCGCACCAGATCGAGGAAGCTGCCGGTCAGGGGCACCACCAGCAGCGCCGTGAGTCCCAGGCTCACCAGGCCGAGCCGGCTGCGGCGCATCTGCACCCGCAGCCCCGGTCCCGACTTGGCCAGGGCCACCAGGCAACCGCTGAGGATGCCGAGCAGGTTGGTCAGATAGAGCAGACCCGCGCCCAGGGCCTGGTCCCACTGGCGGGCCGAGAGCAACAGACCCATCACGCAGACCGGTGGCACCAGGGCCACGGCGATCGCGGTGCCGGCCAGGGAGGACACGGCCCCACTGCGCAGCTTGGCGTAGGCGGCGATTCCCCCCGCCACCAGGGCGATGCCCAGATCGAGCAGGTTCGGCGCCGTCCGGGCCAGCACCTCGCTGCCGAAGCCGGGCAGACCGGAGATGGCACCGAGCAGCAACGACAGGCCCACGGTGATCAGGGCCCCGGCCAGCAGGGTGAGCAGACCGCGGAGCACCAGCGGCAGGTTCCCCCGCAGGATGCCGAAGGAGGTGGCCCGCAGCGGCGTGATCCACGGCGCGATGATCATCGCGCCGATCACCACCGCCGCACTGTTGGCCATCAGCCCCAGGGTGGCGATCAAGGTGGCGCCGAGCGTGAGCACGACGAACACCTCGTTGAGCTGCGCGTCCTGGTCGAAATCGCAGGTCAGCTGGCGGAACAGCTGGGTGCGGGGATAGGCCTCGGCCAGGCTGTCCGCGTTCAGCTCGGAGGTTCTGTCCCCGGAGGGGGGGGGAGGGGGCTGGGAGGGGCTCCCGCCGCCATTGCTCGCCATGCTCAACACCGACACCGACGGCCCGTCCCCATCCTCAGGCCCCTTCGGAGATGAAGTGCTCCACGGCCCGCTCGATGTTGCGCTGCATCCGCGCCTTGCCCAGACGCGCGCCCAGGTCCGAGCGGCGGATCACCTCCAGCACCGTGGGGTTCAGCCCCGCCAGCCACAGCTCCATGCCCTGGGTGGCGAGGCGCTGCTCCGCCTCGGTGAGCGCCTTCACGGCGGAGTATTCAATGTCGATCAGGGCACTGCCGTCGATCACCACCACCTTGGGCTGGTGCCGCTCCACCTCGGCGCGCATCCGGCTGAGCACCCCCTGGGCATTGGCGAAGAACAGGCGCCCCTCGGCGCGGAGCAGCAGCAGGCCCGGCCAGGTTTCATCGTGGGGGTGGCGCGGCGAGAGCGGACGGAACACGTCGGTGCCGCGCTTGCGGCCGATGGCGTACACCGGCGGGTTCACCTCCTGCTGCACCAGCGACAGCAGCGAGAGGATCACCGCCACGAGGATGCCCCTGAGGGTGCCCAGGAACACCACCCCCAGGAAGGCCACCACGGCCCAGTGGAACTCGGCGTGGCGGACCCGGCGGATCGCCAGGAACTCCCCGGGGGCGATCAGCTCGAAGGAGTAGACGATCACCACCACCGCTAGGGCGGCCAGGGGCATCAGGGCGATCCAGGGGGCCAGGAGCAGCAGGGTGGCCAGGGCGGCCCCGGCGGTCACCAGCTCCGCTCCCTGGCTGCGGGCACCGGCCTGGCGGTTCACCGCCGTCTGGGTGGTGCCGCCCCCCGCCGCCATCGCCCCGAACAGACCGCCACCGACGTTGGCGAGCCCCAGGGCCAGCAGCTCCCGGTCGGGGTTCGGAGCGGGTTCATCGGTGGCGCGGAAGGCCCGCGCCGCGGCGATGCTCTCGGTGAAGCTCATCATGGCGATGCCCGCCGCCCCGGGCCAGAGCCCGCCGAGCAGGTCCAGCTCGGGCCAGCGGAGGGCGGGGAGTCCCCGGGGCACTGCCCCCACCAGCTCCACGCCGAAGCGCTCGAGTCCCAGCAGGCCGCAAGCGGCGATCGCCACAGCCACCACCAGCAGGGGCGCCGGCAGCGCCGGCCAGCGCCGCTTCAGTCCGAACAGCAGGCTGAACAGCCCGGCCGAGAGCAGCACCGTGGCGAGGGACGTCTGGGGGATCTGGCCGAACAGGGCCGCGAGGTCGCGGAAGAAGCCGGCCTTCTCCACATGGAGCCCCAGCAGCTTGGGCAGCTGATCCACCACGATCACCAGACCGATGCCGGACTTGAAGCCCACCAGCACCGATTCGGAGATGAAGTTGGCGAGGAAACCGAGGCGCAGCAGGGCCGCGCCGCAGAGCATGGCCCCCACCAGCAGGGCCAGGGTGGCGCTGGCCGCCGCCAGGGCGCCGGGATCGCCCACCGGCGAGATCCGGTTCAGCTCGCTGCCCACCAGGATCGCCAGGGTGGTGGTGGTGCTCACGCTCAGGGGCCGGGAGCTGCCCAGCAGGGCATAGAGCGCCATCGGCACCAGGGCGGTATAGAGGCCCACCTGCACCGGCAGGCCGGCGATGGTGGCGTAGGCCATCGCCTTGGGCAGCACGACGGCCGCGGCCGTCAGGCCGGCCGAGAGATCGGCCCGCCCCTGCCCGCTCCGGCTGCCGCTGGGCGGACGTGAGGCAAGCAAGGGGGCCATGGCGGGAGGGGGTGGAGCCGGTGGATCCTGGGCCGGGTGGTCAGCCCAGACTTGTGCGCTTCTTCCGCCAGCTCACGAAGGGAATCGAGACGAGGACGGTGACCACCAGATAGGCCAGGATCGCCGTCTGGATCCCGGGCATGCCAGCGCCGTGGATCCCGGCGAAGAGCAGGGCGAGCCCAGGATTGCGCATCGAGGTGACCAGCGGCACGGTGGTGCGCGCGACCGGATCGCTGCCGGCCAGCAGGCCGCCGAGGCTCAGGGAGCCCAGGGTCATCAGGGCCATCGCCAGCAGGGCCGAGCCGCCCCCGTCCCTGACAAAGGCCAGCAGCTCAGGGCCCTTGACCACCAGGACCAGGACCACCAGCAGGATCAGCAGCGTGTTCGCCAGCCGGATCACGGCCCCTAGCCAGCGGCCGGCCAGGACAGGGCGCCAGCGGCGCAGGCCGATGCCGCAGAGCAGGGGCAGCAGCTGCACCTGGCTGATCTGGGCGATCACCTCCTGCGGTCTGAGCTGCCAGCCCACCACGGCGAAGGTGCTGCGGAACAGCTGGCCCATCAGGGGAATCGTGGCCACGGCCAGCACAGCGGCCGACACCTGCAGCAAGGCCGCCAGCTCCGACACCCCCCCGGCCGCCCTGGCCTTGCGCATCGCCAGCGGGGCGCTGGGGCAGATGGCCATCAGGGCGATGGCGTAGCGCACCGGCGGCGCCAGGGCCAGGCCAGAGGGCGAGGCGAGCAGCAGCAGGGCCAGCAGGGGCACCAGCAGGCAGGAGCCGACCATCACCCGGATCAGCACCGCCGGCTGCCGGCGCGCCTGCCTGATCTGCTGGCCATCGAGCTCCAGGCCGAGGCCCAGGCTGAACATCAGCATGAACAGGGTCAGGCCCACCAGGGCCGTCGCAGCCGAGCTCATGGAGGGCCGCCGCCACCGACGATCAGCAGCACCAGGGCCACCACACCGATCACCGTGAGGGCCAGGGCCGTCGCGGTGCTGATGGAGGTCTCCTGGAGGTAGGTGAAGTCGTCGGACTTCAGTCGCCGCAGGGTTCTGCGGTGCTGGCGGGTGGCGGCGGCCATCGCCACGATGCCCGTGGTCACGAAACCGATCGAGATCAGGCGCACGCTGAGATGGGCGTGGGAACTGTCCTCGAAGCGGCTGGCCTGGATCGCGCCGACGATCTTGTCGAGCCCGAAGCCAAAGCTGATCAGCGACAGGCAGGTGCGGATCCAGGCCATCAGGGTGCGCTCCGCCGCCGCCCTGTTGCGTTCCTTGGCCAGTTCGTTGTTGAGGCTCACGGGGCTGCTCTCGGCGGTGGGGGGGGGGACGGTTCAGGGAGCAGGCTCGGCGGACTGGCTTCGCGCCAGCTCCCTTTCGGCCTCCAGTTCCCTGGAGAGGAACACATTGAGAAACGTGCGGATCACGGCCACCACGGCCAGCTGGATCAGGTTGCTTTCCGTGGGCGCCGTCGTGGTGGCCACGATGTCGGAGGCCAGCTGGAATTCCAGCGCCAGCGCCAGCCAGCTGCCGAAGGTGAGCCGCACGCCGTTGGAAGGCCGCAGGCGCCAGGGCCGCCGCCGAGGGGTGATGATCGCCCGGACCAGGGTGGCCAGCAGCCCGGCCAGCACGCAGAGCACCGAAAGGGTTTCCAGCACCAGGCGCAGCTGCTCTGCCAGCAGATCCAGCCCGTTGAGGACGGCGAAGGTCATGGCGGGGGCGAGAGGGGTGAGGCGGACGGCGGGGGGAGCGTCGGAGGCCGCACGAGGCAGCGAAAGCCCATGTGGCAGGTGGAGGTGTCGAGGCCCTGGGCCATCCGCGCCGGCGGCCGGTAGCGGCGGCAGTAGCTGGGGGCACAGAGGAACGAACCGCCTTTCACCACCTTGCGGGGGATGGTGCCGTGCTGGGAGGCCGGATCGATGCTCGCCTGGCGGGTGGCACCCCGGGGAGACTCGATCGTGCAACAGCCCCCCGCCTGCTTGTGGGCCGCCAGCGTGGCGCCATGGTCGCCGTACCAGTCGTCGGTCCACTCCCACACGTTGCCGATCATGTCGAGCAGGCCGTAGCCGTTGGCCGGGAAGGCCCCCACCGGAGAGGTGCACTCCCAGCCGTCGAACCGGCTGTTGTGGTGGGGGAAGTCCCCCTGGAAGGTGTTGGCCATCGGCCGGCCAGCGGGGTGGAGCTCCTCCCCCCAGGCGAACTCAGCCCCCTCCATCCCGCCGTGGGCGGCACGCTCCCACTCGGCCTCGCTGGGCAGTTGCTTGCCGGCCCAGGCGGCGTAGGCCAGGGCATCCACATGGGCCACGTGCACGACGGGATGGTGCTCGCGGGTCTTGATCGAGCTGCCTGGCCCTTCCGGGTGGCGCCAGTTGGCCCCGGGCAGGTACTGCCACCAGCGGTAGGGGTCAGCGGTGTCGAGGGGGCCCGGCGGCGGTACGAAGACGATCGAACTCGGCACCAGCAGCTCCGGCAGGGCACCGGGATAGGTGGCCGGATCCGCCGGTCGCTCGGCCAGGGTCACGTGCCCCGTGGCATTGACGAACTTGCGGAACTGGGCGTTGGTGACCGGGCTGCGATCGATCCAGAAGCCATCCAGCACCACCCGGTGGGCCGGGGCCTCCTCGGGGTAGTGGTGGTCGGAGCCCATCAAAAAGCTGCCGCCGGGAATCCAGGCCATGTCCCGCCCCGGCGGGCGTCCCGGAGGTCTCAGGGCCTGAGAGGCTGAGCTGGTGCGAGACAGGGCAGCAGGCGGCATCGGATCCTCAGGAGCTGCCGAGGGTGGCCGTCATCTTCTCGATTGCATCGCTCACCGTGAAGCTGGCCGCCTTCTGGCGGGGCGGGAAGGCCTTGAGGGTCTCCAGGGCCTGGGCGACCCTCGCCTGAGCTGGAACCAGCAGGAAGACATGGTCGAGCATCCAATCCCAGTAGGTGTTGGAGGTGATATCGGCCCGCTCGTAGGGATCGGTGAGCAGGTTGAAGATCTTGGGGATGCGCAACACGGTGAACGGTTCGGCCCAGATCTGCAGGGTGCCGGCGCAGCGCTGCTCCATGAACACGAACTTCCAGTTGTCATAACGCAACGCCGTGAGATCGCCGTCATCTGAGAAGTAGAAGAAATCAATCCTCGGACTGGAGTCGGTTTTCCCGGTCCAGTAGTCGAGCATGTTGTAGCCATCCAGGTGCACCTTGAAGGTCTTGGAACCCACCTGATGGCCCTCCAGACACTTCTGCTGGATGTCCGGTTCGCCGGCGGCCGCCAGGATCGTGGGCAGCCAGTCGAGATGGCTGACGATGCCGGTGAACAGGGTGCCGGGCTCGATCTGGCCGGGCCAGCGCACCAGGCACGGCACCCGGTAGGCGCCTTCCCAGTTGGAGTTCTTCTCGTTGCGGAAGGGGGTCATGCCGGCATCGGGCCAGCTGTTCATGTGGGGCCCGTTATCGGTGCTGTACATCACGATCGTGTCGTCGCTGATGCCCAGCTCATCGACCAGATCGAGCATCTCACCGATGCAGTTGTCGTGATAGATCATCACGTCGTGGTACTCCGACTGCCAACGCCCTGACTGGCCGACATCCTGGGGACGGGCGTGGGTTCGGAAGTGCATGTGGGTGGTGTTGAACCACACGAAGAAGGGCTCCCCGGAGGCCACCGCCTCCTTGATGAAGCGCTTGGCCTCCTTCATGAACTCTTCATCGGCCGTCTCCATTCGCTTCTTGGTGAGCGGGCCGGTGTTCTCGATGCGCTGGGTGCCGTCGCCATTGGCCCAGCAGTGCAAGACGCCACGGGGTCCGAAGTTCTTCTTGAAGTTGGGATAATCCGCTTCGGGGGGATAGTCGCGCAGCTCAGGTTCTTCTTCAGCATTCAGGTGATACAGGTTGCCGAAGAATTCGTCGAATCCATGCATCGTGGGCAGGTATTCATCCCTGTCGCCGAAGTGGTTCTTGCCGAACTGACCGGTGCGGTAGCCCTGGGGCTTGAGCAGCTCGGCGATCGTGGGATCCTCGTCCTGATAGCCCACCTTGGCGCCAGGCAGGCCCACCTTGCTGAGGCCGGTGCGGAGCACGCTCTGGCCGGAGATGAACGCCGCCCGGCCAGCGGTGCAGCTCTGCTCGGCGTAGTAGTGGATGAAGCGGCCGCCCTCCTTGGCGACGCGGTCGATGTTGGGGGTCTGGTACCCCATCAGGCCGTCGCTGTAGCAGCTGAGGTTGCTCTGGCCGATGTCATCTCCCCAGAGGATAAGGACGTTGGGCTTTCCGTTGGGCATGGGAAGAGGGATCGTCGCGCAGTTGAACTCTCGCCCAAACTGCCGCCCATGGCAGTGTGGGGCCACTCAGAAAGTGCACGCGTCGATGGCTCCGGCCCAGAGGTTTGAGGCCGTCGAACAGCTGGAAACCCAGTTGCGGAGTGCTGGGCTGGATCTGCGGTTGAGCCAGCTCTCCAACGGCCGCCTCGACGGCACCCTGTTCACCGGCAGGCTTGGGCCGTTGCGGTTGCTGCGCCTCCAGGCCAACCGTCGCCTGCACGTGGCCGGCGGGAAACCGCGGGACCAGCGGATGGTCGCCCTGAGCCTGCTGCCCCAAGGCGATGCCCTGCCCCTGCGGGCCCATGGAACAGCCATCGGCGCCGAGGTGCTCTTCGGCCTCGATCCCTGCGGGGAAGTTCACCTCTCCACTCCTGAACGCCTGGATCTGGCGGTGCTGCTGCTCGAGCCCGGCAGCCTGACGCCCTGGAGCGATGGCCCGAGCCACCTGGCCCTGGAGACGGCCCCGTTTCGCGCCAACCTCCTGCCCATCACCGCCCACCACCGGCTTGAGCTCCAGCGGCGCCTGCGCAGCCAATGGCCGCTCCGGGGGCGACAGCCCTCCCTGGGAGCCGCGCCGTCGCCGGTTCCGAACAGGGGCATCAGGGCGCCCCCATCCGGCCCCCGGCCCGGATCACCCTGGTCAAGCAGCTGCAGGACTGGGTGGCGGACCATCCCGAGGAGCCGATCAGCCTGGAGACCCTGTGCCAGCAGGTGCATGTGGGGCGGCGCTGCCTGATCCAGGGGTTCCAGGAGCACCTGGGCCTGGGGCCGATGGCCTACTTCAAGCTGCAGCGGCTGCATGGGGTGCGCCGGGCCCTGCTGGCGGCGGGCCCGGGAACGGTGATGATCTCAGGGCTGGCGGCCAGCTGGGGCTTCCTCAATCCGGGGCATTTCGCCCGGGACTACGGCCGGCTGTTCGGGGAGCTGCCCAGCGCCACCCTGGCCGCGGCCGGGCGCCCCGGCCGCTGAGATCCTGGCCGCAACCGCCGGCGTGGGCGGTCAGGGCTTGAGCTGGCGCCGCAGCTGCGGCAGCAGGGCCTCGAAGGCCCGGCCGCGATGGCCCACCCGGCGTTTGCACTCCGGGGTCATCTCGGCGAAGCTCAGGCCCTCCTCAGGCACCAGGAACACCGGGTCGTAGCCGAAACCAGCCGCGCCACGGGGCTCCTCCAGGATCACCCCCGCGCAGATCCCCTCCACCTCCAGCACCGTGCGGCCGCCTGGATCAGCCAGCGCCAGCACCGCCGTGAAGCGGGCCCGCCGGTCGCTCTGACCGGCCAGTTCCCGCAGCAGCCGGGCGATCCGCTCGCTGTCGCTGTAGGCGTAGCGGGCGGAGTGGAGGCCCGGAGCGCCGCCGAGGGCCTCCACGCTCAGGCCGGAGTCATCGGCGAGGGCCCAGTGCCCGGTGAGCCGGGCCACCGCCTCGGCCTTGAGGCGGGCGTTGGCGGCGAAGCTGTCGCCGCTTTCCTCCACCTCCAGGCCCTCGGGTTGGGGCCGCACCTCCAGATCCAGCCCGGAGTCGGCAGCCAGCGGGGCTGTGAATTCACGCACCTTGCCGGCGTTGCCACTGGCGATCACCAGCACCGTCGGGGCGGGCTCCGGGCCTGGCTCCGGGCTGGTCTCCGGGGCAGGGCGGCTCATGACGCTTCGGCGAACTGCTTGGCCCAGGCCAGCACTTCAGCCACCCGCGCCGCGTCGGGCGCCTCGCAGTAGAGCCGCAGCAGGGGTTCGGTGCCGGAGAAGCGCAGCATCAGCCAGTGGCTCGGCCCCAGCCGCAGCTTCAGGCCGTCGGTGGTGATCCGCTCCAGCACGGGGGCACCGGCCACGGCCTCCGGTGGGGCCGCCGCCAGCTGGCGCTCCAGCCGCTCCCGGCTGGCCATGTCCCTGAGGCGCAGGTCGAGCCGGTCGTAGGCGCTGCCGCCGCCGTGGTCCGCCCGCAGCCGGTCGAGCCGCTCACCCAGGGGCAGGCCGCCCTCCACCAGGGCCTCCACCAGCAGCAGGGCCACCAGCAGGGCATCGCGCTCGGGCAGATGCAGGCCGACGCCCACGCCGCCCGATTCCTCCCCGCCGATCAGCACGCCGCCACCGAGCATTTCCGCAGCGATGTACTTGAAGCCCACCGGCTTCTCCAGCACCTGGCGGCCCAGCCCGACGGCCACCAGTTCCATCAGGTCGGAGCCGCTCACCGTTTTCACCACCAGCCCCGGCAGGGCCCGGGCCCGCGCCAGGTGGTCGATCAGCAGGGGCATCAGCAACTGGGTGCTGCAGTAGCGGCCGTGCTCGTCGATGGCGGCGATGCGGTCGCCGTCGCCATCGAAGACGATCCCCACCGCCGGCCGGCCCGCCGCAGTGGAGGCCCGCACCGCCGCGATCAGCTCGCCGAGATAGGGGGCGAGCGGTTCGGGGGGATGGCCGCCGAAGAGGGGATCGCGGCGGGAGCGGATCTCGCGGATCACCCCGTCCGCCGCGGCGCCGCCGCCGGCTCCGGCTGCTCCGGCCAGCAGGGCGGGCAGGCCGCCGGCGGCGGAGCCATGCATCGGATCGACGATCACCTGCAGTCCCAGCCGTTCGAGGCCCTGCCGCAGGCGGTGGGTGTCCACCTGGCGGCGCAGGCCGTCCAGATAGCCGGCCCAGCCATCGAAGCGGCGGGTGGTCGCGGGGATCGGCACGGTGATGCCGCCGGCCTCCAGGCGCCGCTCCACCCGGGCGGTGAAGTCGCCCTCCACCGAGCCGCCGAAATGGCCCTTGATCTTGAGGCCGAGCCACTCGGGCGGGTTGTGGCTGGCGGTGATCACCAGGGCCCCCAGCGCGCCGCGTTCCACCACGGCCCAACTGCAGGCGGGGGTCGGCACCGGAGTGTCGGTGAGCACGGGCTCCAGATCGGCGCCCCGCACGGCACTGGCGATCGCCTCGGCCAGTTCCGGCGCCAGGAAGCGGCGGTCGTAGCCGATCACCACTTCCCGGCTCCCGAGCCGGGGCGGCGCCGCCTGCTCCAGTTCCCGTGCCGCCGCGGCTGCCACCGGCAGCAGCCGCTCCACCGTGATGTCGACGCCGAGGATCCCGCGCCAGCCATCGGTGCCGAAACGGATGGGACTGGGCTCCAGGGGCAGGGGGGCAGAAGCCATGGGGCAGGCGGCGTTGGATAGCTCGTAGCAGCGGGCCGCCCCGCCCGGGCGCCGGCGGGTGCCGGCCTCGTCGCAGACCACCCCCCGTCTTAGCCTGGACCCATGCGCGCCGCCCCGCCCAACCGGCTGCTCACCGACCGGGTGCTGCGCAGCTGGCTGCGCTGCCGGCGGCGGGCCTGGCTCGACCGCCACGGGGATCCCGATCGGCGCCTCTGGACCGCCCATCGGGCCCTGCAGCTCGATGATCAGCAGCGCTGTTTCGTCAGCCTGCTGGAGCACCAGCCCGCCGGAGGCCTGGCCGCCTGCGCCGCCGGTGCCGCCGCTGTTGTGGGGGTGCGCCTGGCCGGACGGGGTCCGGCGGGCCTGGCGCTGGAGGCCCATCCCGCCCTGCTGCGGCGGACCGAGGGGGCGAGCCGCTGGGGTGCCCACGCCTACCAGCCGGTGCTGGGGCGGCAGGGGCGCCGCCTGACCCGGGAGCACCGGCTGGTGCTGACCCTGCAGGGCCGGCTGCTGGAGGAGCTGCAGGGGGGGGCGGTGAGCCACGCCCTGGCGGTGGCGGCGCCGGCGGGACGGCTTGAGACGGAACAGCTGGCCCTCAGCGCCGGCCTGCGGCGCCAGCTGGACGACACCCTGCCGAAGCTGGCCGACGACCTGGCGGGGCCGGTGCCGCCCCCGCTGGTGAACGACCGCAAGAAATGCGTGCTCTGCTCCTGGCGGGGGGAGTGCGACCGGGAAGCGGCCGCCCAGGGGCACCTGAGCGAGGTGAGCGGCATCGGCGGCAAACGGCGGGAGCTTCTGCTGGCGCTGGGTCTGGGCCGCCTCGACGATCTGGCCGCCGCCGATCCCGATGCCCTCGCCGATGCCCTGGAGGTGCATGGGGAGCAGCACCGGGAGGTGGCGGCCCGCCTGGTGGCCCAGGCCTCGGTCCAGGCCGCCGGGGTGCCCCGGCGGCTGCCGAGCGAACCGGGCGGACCGGCCTGGGCCCTGCCGGAGCTGGAGCGGGCCGGCGGGGTGCTCCTTTATGACATCGAGTCCGATCCCGATGCCCGCGACGATTTCCTGCACGGGTTTCTGCGGATCGAGCGCCGCAGCGACGGTACCTGGCCGGAGCAGGGGCATTACCGGCCCCTGCTGGCCCTGCAGGAGCATGGTGAGCCGCGGCTCTGGCGGCGGTTGCAGCGCCTGCTGGCCGCCACCCCGGCCGACTGGCCCGTGCTGCACTACGGCGAGACCGAATCCATCGCCCTCGTGCGCCTGGCCCAGCGCCAGGGTGCCGGCGAGGCCGAAATCCAGGCCCTCAGGGGGCGCCTGGTGGATCTGCATCAGCGCCTCCGCCGGCACTGGCTTCTGCCGGTGAACAGCTACGGGCTCAAGGCCGTGGCGAGCTGGCGGGGATTCCGCTGGAGTGACAAGGGGGTGGATGGGGCCCGCTGCCTGTTCTGGTGGCGCCAGTGGCGGGGCGATGGCACCCCGGCGGGCCGGGGCAGCCACCACCATCTGCGCCGGATCTTCCGCTACAACCACGACGACAGCCGGGCCACCTGGGCGGTGGCCCGCTGGCTGCTGGATCAACAGGTTGATCAGGGGCTCCCGCCGCCGGCGCCCACCGGTGGGGGTGTCACCTCGTCCGGCACCGAGAGGCAGATCTCTTCCGGCTCCCCGTCGCCGCTGCCGCTCAGCAGCGTTTCGGCCCCCAGTGCCTGACGCCGCACCAACGCCAGGCCCAGCCAGAGCGCCGGTTCCCCCGGCTCCGCCGGCCAGGGCAGGCAGGAGGTGATGCGGCCGGCCCGCGCCCCCTCGGCGCTGACCAGGGGGCTGCCGGGCTGCAGCGCCGCCGCCGCCCGATCGGTTCCGCCCACCGCTCCGGCCGGTGCACGCCAGTGCCAGCGGCGCAGCTGCTGCTTGACGCCGTCGTAGGTGGCCAGTTTGGCCAGGGTCTCCTGGCCCACGTAACAGCCCTTGCTCAGGCTGACCCGACCCGCCAGGCCGAGTTCGAACGGATTCACCTCATCACTGATCTCACCGGCGGCGGCCGGTCGGCCCCGCTGGATCCGCCAGCGTTCGGCGTCGGGCGCCGCCAGGGCGGGAATGTTCTCCAGCCCGGGAGGGAGCGGGCCCTCGGGGCCCCTCAGCAGCAGCCGGAGCGGGGTGGCCAGCCACCAGCCCTCGGGGCCGTTCTCCCCGCCCCCCCCGGCCGGTTGCCAGCCGCCGGCCGGCGGCGGTGCCCCGCCGGCGCCGATCGTCTCGATGCCGAGGAGATGGATCAGCCGGGCCGGCTGCACGGGAGCAAGCCGCACCTGATCCGCCGGGAAGAGCACCCGATCGAGGGCCTGATGGAGGGCTGGACCGTCGCCGGCGGTGATCACCAGCCAGGCGCCGGTGCCGTCGACCAGCACTTCGGCCAGCCCCCGCAGGCGGCCGGTGGGACTGAGGCAACAGGTGGCCAGCACCTGGCCGGGGCCGGCCCGCTCCAGATCCTGGCTGGTCTGGCCATGCAGGAACCGCCGCGTGTCGGGCCCGTCCAGCCGGATCAGGCTGACGGGCTCCTCCCAGCGACAGGGCTGCGGCGGCTGCCACATCCAGGGATCGATCGGGCTGCACACGGCGGGGCTGCGCATCGGGGAGGGGGGACGGGCGATGGCCTCACCCTTGCAAATCCACCGCCGTGCTGGGGCCCCTGGCCGCCGCCGCGGCGATCTCCTCCAGCAGGAACAGGCTCCCCAGCTCCAGGCCCTCCGCCGTCATCGCCTCCAGGCCCCCCTCCTGCCGGTCCACGATCGTCACCACCCGGTTCACGGCATAGCCGGCCTGGCGGAGCTGAACCACCGCCTTGATCGAGGACCCCCCGGTGGTGACCACGTCCTCAAGCACCGTCACGGTGCTGCCCGGTTCCGGCAGGGGCCCCTCCAGCCAGGCGCCGGTGCCATGCCCCTTGGCCTCCTTGCGCACGATCAGGGCGTCGAGCGGGCGGCCAGCCACCGCCGCGACCAGGGCCACGGCGCTCACCAAAGGATCGGCCCCCAGGGTGAGGCCGGCCACCGCCACCGCGTCGCTCTCCACCCGTTCCAGCAGCAACGCCCCCAGCAGGGCCAGCCCCACTCCGCTCAGGCTCACCGGCTTGCAATTCACGTAGTGGTCACTGCTGCGCCCCGATGCCAGGGTGAAACGTCCGTGCCGGTAGGCCCGCTCGGCCAGCAGGGCCAGCAGGGCGGACCGGCGGGCCTCGGGACTCGCGGGAAGCAGCGGAGAGAGCATCGACAGGGGTGAAACGACCTGGCCAGGGAGCATGACCGGGTGCGGCGGTCGGCCGGGCCGATGCCTAGTCTGCGGGTCCAGGAGCCCGTCTCCGACGGAATGGGGCCCTGGGCTGGATGCATCGCTCCGGTCCGTCCAGAATGATGCCAGCCGTTCTCTTCGGTGTTGCCGCGGTTCAGCTCCATGCGCTCGCCCCTGTCGTGCCTCCGCCCCGCCCTGCTGCTGGTGGTTCCGGCCCTGGGTTCCCTGCCCTTCGCCCCGGCCCAGGCGGCCCCGGTGATCTGCACCACCACGCTGGAGGCGCCCCTGACCGCTGGGGGGGATCGCACCCCCAGCGCTCCGGTGGAAGTGACACGCTGCGGTGCCGTCGAGACCACCGACGCGCTGATGCAGCGGCGGGCCACCCGCTGGCGGAGCACCTTCGCGCGGGGCGTCAGCCTCACCCATCAGATCACCGACATCCTCGGCATCGCCATGGGGGGTGACGACGGCACCAAGGTGATGGGGCTGGGGTTCCCGGATCAGGCGATCATCTGGGATGCCTCGGCCATCGGCAACACGTCGGACGCCCTGCTGGAGGAGCAGAGCAGCCCCATCCCCTGGCGCAGTGCCGATCTGCCTTCGGCCTTCACCTCCAGCCTGCAGGAGGGCGCCCCGGGTGACGCCACGCCGCTCGGCGGGCCGGCGGGCGTCTGGACTCCGCCGATCACCACCACCCCGTTCTCGTCGTTCGAGCCCGTACGCGGCCTCTGGTGAGGCTGACCCCGGGGGTCTAGCAATCTGGTGAATGCAGTGGACTCATAATCCGCCTGAGCCGGGTTCGATCCCCGGGACCCCCATCCACTAATCCCAGTCATACCAAGGGTTATTGGTCCACTCTTCCTTCTCCTCAGGCGCCTGACCGGTCACTATTTCGGGCACAGAAACGGACATTTAGGGGCATAGTGGTCACGATTTCGGGCACGGTGACCGGTGGCTGGCGACCCCTACCTCACGAGGATGAACCGGGCTCTGAAGGACCTTGGGTGTGCCGTGAGCCTGGAGGTATCGCCGTCGGGACGCAGCATCCGGTTGCGTGCCACCCTCCCTACTCACGATGGCCAGTGGACACGGCAACGCGTCAGCACCCCGTTGCCTTACCCGGCAGGCCTTGAGCAAGCACGGCAGCTGGCCGAGCAGTTGGGACGTGACCTGCAGCTGCATCGGATGGGTCTTGAAGTCTTCCCCTTCGAGAGGTGGAAGGCTGGTGGAATGGCCGCCCACGAACTGGGATCACCCATCAGCGGCATGGAGGCGATCCGTCTCACCGAGAAGTGGTGGCAGGCGCAGCGCAAGCGTGGACCCAGTGCAGCCATCACCTGGGCGAAGGACTACGCCGAACCCCTCGCGCCGTTGCTGAATCTGCAGGTGGTCACCCTGGAGAGCCTCAAGGCACTCGTCAGTTCTCGTCAGCCAGGCAGTCGTAGTCGGCGGAGAGTGGCCCTGGCTGCTTCAGCGACAGCTCAGTCCCTTGAACTCGGTCTGGAAGCGGTGCAACAGCTCAGAGCGTTAGGCAAGGGTTATAGCCCTCAGAAGGACGCGGCACCGAGGGATCTGCCCAGTGATGCGCTGATCGTCGAGGTGATCGATGCTCTGCCGTCCGCCTGGCAGTGGGTGGCGGGTGTCTGCGCGACCTACGGGACCCGGCCCCATGAGGCGCTGCTGATGGCGGAGGTTCAGGCCAACGGGCTGGTGGCAATCGCTGGAGGGAAAACAGGTGCTCGGCAGGGGCTGCCGCTGCCCAAAGCCTGGATCGAGCGCTGGTCGCTGCTGAACAAGCGCCTGCCGCGCATCAACCTCGATCGGGATCACCGCACGGTGGGGACGCAACTCGGGGTAGCCCTGCGTCGGTATGAGGCGCCGTTTCAGGCCTATGACCTGCGCCATGCCTGGGCAGTGCGGGCGATTCATCATCCGCAGATCAGCCCGTCGCTGGCCGCCAAGAGCCTGGGTCACTCGCTGACGGTGCACACCACCCTGTATCAGCGCTGGTTCGATTCCGCCTCGATGGCGTCACTGGTGGCGCAGATGTGAGGCATAGCCCTCCACGTCCACATAGAGGGTGCGTCGCTTTCCGGTCTCTCCCAGGGTCGCTCTGACGAACTGAGGCGGGATGCGGCCGCGGTCGATGGCGGCACGCAGGGCCCTGCTGCTCTTGAAGTGGAGGGCCTTGGCAGCATCCGTGAGGGGCAGCCAGGGACTGACGGGCTTGCTGGGCTTGAACTCCAGCTGGGCATAGATCCGCTGTAGTTGAGCGGAGATCAGATCCAGACGGCGGTTGATGGCGTCCTCTGGGGTCGGCTGGGTGTTCACCTGGGGTGACGAGAAGAGCCAGCATTGAAACAACGTTTGAGGCTGTTGTGGGGCGCAAAAAAGGCAGAACACTGGTTTGCATTTATTTTTTGTGCGAGCGAACACATGGCAAAATGCATTTACCGACTCTGCATTTTCAGACCTTGCGGATCAGGACTTGAAGCCTGTAGTGATGGGGCTCCCGGCGCACTGCGACGGGTACTTCACCCTGAAGGAGTTGAAACGTCCAAAACCATGGAACAAGACACTAATAGACCAAATTGTGAGGGTCTCCGCCCAATGAATGCGATGGATGTGGGGCCTACCTGCCCAGTCGCATGTCCGGTCGCGACGGATGCCAGAAGTGAGGTTGCATCAGGATTGTCATCCCTCGAGGTGCCCCCAGCCATTCAGGAGTTGGTGGCCGAGTCTCTGGCCAGCAGCGCAATGCTCGATTGCAGCGATCCCCGTTGCCAGAACATCCTTGTACCCCTGCGGCTCGTGCTGACTTCGGCCGAGGCGCTGGCAGCAAGTGCCGCTGACACCGGCAGGCTCACGCTTGCCGTAGAGGGGCTCCTGTCCTGGCAGATCAGCTCAGTTGGTCAAGTTGGAGTAAAGCCCAGCCTCGCTCCAGTTTCCTGGGATGGTGTTGCAGTCGATGGCCGGATCATCACGATCTGTCCATCAAGCGACTTTCGCCAGAAGCAGTCGTCGTTGGAGGCCTTGGAGGCCAGGGCCAACGAGTTGCACATTCGTGGCGCCAAGCGAGTGATTGTCGAGGTCCTTCCTCATGCTCACGATGGAACACCACAGACGCTGATAGAGATCATCGATCGGTGTGGGGCAGGGATGTTCCTGGCGCTTGCTGGTGTCGCCAGGCCATGCTTCAAGGCAGATAGGAAGCTCACGACCTACAGCTTCGATCCTGAGCCGGAGGGCACCCACGCCAGGGCTCAGTACGTGATTCCATCGATCGGTCGTGACTGGAGACGTTCTGAACAGAATTCCAGGTCATGGTGGCGGTGGCGCGGCACCCACTGGGATCAAGTCGTCGGCCATGAACAACTTGAGGCTGATGTGGAGAAATTTTTCCAGATCCAGCAGTGGCAAAATCGCGAGCCATCCACATTCAAGGGCATCGTCGCCGCCCACAGGCGTGCCACGTCCACACTGAGCTTGACCGGAAAGCCGAAGTTGATTCCATTCCGTAACGGGTGTCTACGCCTCTCGGATCACGTGCTGATTGCCCACGACCGGGAGCATGGCAACACCTGGATCTTGCCTTACGACTATGATGCGGCCGCCACAGCCACTGCCATCGTTGATTTTCTGGCCACGGCATTAGGAAGCACCGAGGCACTGGCCCTATTTCGTGCCTTTGCCAAGTGTGTGCTCACGCGTAAGCGAGTCAAGATCTTCCTCGAATTGTTTGGTCCCAGCAACACTGGCAAAACTGTGATCGCGAACCTGCTCATGGCCATGGTGGGGTTCATGAATGTGACGGCAAGCAGGCTGGAATTGCTTGAGAACAGGAAACTATTGTTCCAGACCCTTAAGCTTCGCGGCAAAGCTCTGGTGGTCTTCTCTGAGGCCCAGGATTATAATGGGCCGCTGGAGGTTCTTAAGGCCATCACAGGAGGAGACCGTATCGCAGCAGAAGCGAAAGGAAGTCATGCAGAGGTGGACTTCTTTTTTGAAGGCTCAGTGCTGATCGTCGGTAATGGTCCGATCGGCGCGTCGGACCCAACGGGGGCTGTGCTCAGTCGCCGGCGCTCGATTCCGGTTCTCACGGTGGTCCCCCCGGATCAGCGACGGCCGCTGCTCGATGCGGATCATCACGGAGGATGGACGGGGGAGTTCGTCGATCAGTTGCCTGGATTCGTGAACTGGGTCCTGGAGATGCCCGAGGAGGAGGCCTGGGCAGTCCTGCAGCGCCCCATCAGTTCGCAAGGGTCCTCCCGGACGGATTTCGCCACCCTGGTGCGCAGCGATCCATTCGCGGCATGGGTGGAGGATTGTCTGGTCTATGCCCCGGGTAGCTACAGTCGTGTCGGTGACGGAAAGAGCAGCCCGAGCGAGTTCCTTTATCCCAACTACATACAGCATCACCACAATGTTGGTGAAGCTGGAAAACCGATCTCCTTGCGGATGTTCAAGGAGCAGCTCGTCGGGCGATTGCGTGATCATCACAACCTGGGACTTCCGCAGGGTTGCTTGCAATCTGGTTGCTACCGGGTGCGTGGAGAAGGATCAGTGATCCCCAACGTCAGGCTGCGCGCCATGGACCAGGGCCCGGCCTGCGATGAAAGCCCGGGTGTCCTTCGATATGCCATGGGGGTCGGCGTCGGCTCAGAGCTACCTCTGGCGGCACAGGCCGGGGCAGTCGGCACAGTTGGTAGCGACTTCAACGGGGGGAGCATGGACGTGATGGGATGAGGGGCTCCCGCTTCAGCGTGGTCGCCGCCGGTGCGAGACCCATAGGGTTGGCCGGCGGCGGCGGCCAAGGACGATGACGATCACCCACCTGGCTGTGGGCGGCTACCGCTCCCTGCGGCAGCTGGTGGTGCCACTGGGCCCGCTCACCTTGGTGACGGGTGCCAACGGCAGCGGCAAATCGAACCTCTACCGATCGCTGCGCCTGATCGTGGTCGCGGCTCGGGGCGAACTGGTGGCGGGCCTGGCTCGGGAGGGTGGCCTCCCAGCAGTCCTTTGGGCAGGACCGGAGCAGCTCAGCCGCGCCATGCGCAGCGGTGATGTGCCGGTCCAGGGGGGGGCACGGAGCCAGCCTGTGCGGCTGCGACTGGGCTTCGCGGGGGAGCTGTTCTCCTATGCGATTGAGCTGGGCCACCCTGCAGAAGCGAGAACGGCCTTCGCCCTCGATCCACAGATCAAGGGCGAGTGGATCTGGGCGGGCGGTGCCTTCCACCCACGGGCTGTGCTGGCACAGCGTCGAGTTGCGGCCGGCCCCGAAGCACTTGCTGACGGACTGTTCAACGGTGGAGCCGATCCGCGTGAGCATCCTGAGGTGCTGGCCCTGCGGGAAGAGATCCTGAGCTGGCGCTTCTACGACGGCTTCCGAACGGATGCTGACGCTCCGGCCCGACGGCCTGGCATTGCCACTCGCTGCCAGGCCCTTGCCGATGATGGCCACGACCTCCCAGCAGCCCTGCAGACGATTCTGGAGGGCGGTGACGGCGAGGGTCTGCAGGCTGCCATCGCCGACGCCTTCCCTGGTTGCCATGTGAGTGTGGACACCACGATGTCCACGTTCCGGCTGCAGTTCCATCAGCCAGGACTGTTGCGGCCCCTGGAAGCCTCGGAACTCTCCGATGGGACGTTGCGCTACCTGCTTCTTGCAGTGGCGCTGTTCAGCCTGAGGCTGCCATCGCTGTTGGTGCTGAATGAACCGGAAAGCAGCCTGCATCCCGACCTGCTGGAACCCCTGGCTCGGTTGATCGCCACAGCGGCTGAGCGGACCCAGGTGTGGGTGATGGCCCATGCACCCAGCCTGATCACAGCCCTGGAAGGGGTGGAGGGTTGCCGACATCATTGGCTGGAGCGCGAGCTGGGGGCGACTCAGCTTCCGGGGCAGACGCCGATCGAACGGGCAGCCTGGCGCTGGCCTTCCTAAGGGGCTGTTGTCGTGATTCGGGGGCGAACAGGGCTGAGCGAATGATCTTCAGCGCTTCAGCGCACCAAGACCACACCAGCAACTTTGAAGACCCAGCACAATTGTTGAAGTGAACCGCGAGCATCAGATCAAGCGCAGCGGTCCCGATCCGACTCCATCTCTGTGCTGAGCTCTAGCTGTCGTCCCTGCGTGCCGCTCATTTGGGGCAGTCCTTATCGGGTCTGGACCTGCCGAAGGCCCAGGGACCAACCGAGTTTGGGCAGGTCAGGGGCGGAACAGAAGTTTCAGCTCCAATTGGGCCGCACATCCCAGGTCTCCGGCCAGGAACGGATGGAACGGATGGAACGGATCACTCACGTGATACAGCGCCGCTCCAGCTGAGGCAAGAAGCCCTGGTGATCATGGGCTGGCTTCTGTGTGGCCGCACAAGGTGTTGACTCCGGACGGTATGGTCTCACTGAAGACTGTCCCAAAGCTACCCTCGGAAAACACACTGTTTTGACTACGCAGCTATGAGCAAACTGAAGGACACTCGCAAGAAACAAAGACCAGTGTTAACCATTCAAGAACGAGTAAAAAAACTGATTAGGGCAGCACAGAATGACCCTGGAATCATGAATGATGATACCGAGAGGGAGAATCTCAAGAGGCTTGTCGAGCATATAGCTAGCGAAGATGCCTTTGTACACGAGGTGCAGCCTATCAACTTGTTGTGGGAGTTCCCGCCATACTGGTTCGACGTGTCAAATGACTTGAGTAATCCAGTTGACTACGACAAATATTTTGAAGAAAGAGGAGCAGAGGTCAGCACTGAAGAGCTTGCAATGTATTTTGATTGTTCCAAAGAAGCGTTAAAGCAGTCCATTCGAGACGCGACGAGTAAACCTGGCAAGGTTGTCACATGTCCTTGCCCCCTTCCTCTGAAGGACTGTGGCGAGATATTCATTACGGAGTTGGGAGGAAAGGGCAGGGGGAACAGCCATAAATTCCGCAGGTGTAAGCATGAAGCCTTTAACTTCCTTGATGATCTTCTAGGTATCAGGCCTGCGATGCTATGCCCCGAGCTCAAGGTCGACTATGGTAGTTCAACAGTCAGAGAAATACTGTGGAAAGCAAGAGATATGCGCGACAACCCGTTGGAGTTGACGGATTGGATGTTGCCCTTAATGGAAAGTTATGATGTGTTTGCTACGGAGGACTACGGACTGATCGTTGCCGATGGGGGTGATGGGATACAGAGGATCCTTCAAGAAACAGAGTGGGTAGACCGAGATCATGTGAGATTGCTGAGGATTCTCCGGGGCGTACAGAGAATGTCTTGGAGCGATTTTGAGTCAAATGGTCTTGGTATGGGCTTCCCCCGATTTTGTGGACAGGTCTCAGGGGTTCACAGGGATGAGTGTAT
>NZ_JBSJOZ010000029.1:0-4807 GCF_056633155.1 Cryptocyanus atlanticus LEGE 06306 | reverse complement strand
CTGGTGGAAAAAGTGGTCGGGATGGAGAGGCGTCAACTTTCCTGGCAGAGGGGGCTGCGCGCTGACGCGTCACTGCGCCAGCAGTACCAAGAACTCAAGATGTCGTTGGCCCTGCTTCACAGGCATGACCATGAGGCATACACAGAAGCGAAGGGTCCTTTCGTCCAGGCGGTTGTTGCATCCTGCTTGCAAGGCGGCGAGAATGCGGCCTGTCAAGCTTCTTGAGCGAACAGGCCCATATGCTCCTGTTGTCGCTCTACAATTCATGTCTGCCACTCAGGGGCAACGCTAGGTTTCTCACGTACTGTTATTTGCTTAATGTCATACAAACAATGAACATCGCAATCATCGGAACCGGAAACGTGGGAGAGGCACTTGCGAGACGTTGGCTTTCCACAGGCCATCGCGTTATTTTCGGCAGTCGCGAGCCCAGCTCCACAAAGAATGTGGCTTTACTTGAAACCCTAGGCCCAGATGCTTCGAGCGCTACGCTCGAGGACGCTCACACGGACGCAGACGTTGTAGTAATTGCTGTCCCATGGGTGGCCGCACTCACCACGGTTCGTGCAATGGGGGATCTGAAGCACAAGGTGTTGATCGATGCGACAAACCCAATTGCGATGACACCCGAAGGGCTGCAAGCCGGATTAATTCTCGGTCACACTACCTCTGCCGCCGAACAGATTGCGGCGTTAGCGATAAATGCGCGAGTCGTCAAGGCATTCAACCAAGCTGGCGCTGGTGTTATGGCAAATCCAGCAGTGCAAGCGAGTGAATGCACTATGTTTATTTGCGGCGACGACGACGAGGCCAAGAGGCTGACAACTCAGTTAGCAGTGAACATGTCTCTGCGCGTTCTCGACGCTGGAGACTTACGCCAAGCCAGGCTCTTGGAGCCGCTTGGGATGCTTTGGATTCACATGTGTTACCTGCGCGGCAATGGACAAAACTTTTGTTTTAATGTGACCGATCTAAACGCGGTAAAATAAAGCGCTCCACTGGATATTCTAAAGCCGGTAGTGATGTAGCAAAGACAACAACAGCCGACAACCTTGGGGTTAGTAATTACAGGAGTACATCATGCAAACTATCTACATCATCCTGTGCATCATCGGCACTGCTTTGCCGCTTGCCCAGTTCATTCCATGGCTCGCTGTCAACGGGTTAGATATCCCTCTCTTTTTCCAACAAGCCTTTTCAAGCCCGATTTCAGCGTTTGCGTGGTCAGATCTGGTCATTTCTACAATCGTTGTTGTGGCTTTCACTTTTGCCGAAGGGCGTCGTCTTGGCATGCGTCGCGCATGGGTTTCGTTGCTTGGCTTAGCCGTTGGCATTTCTTTGGCATTACCGCTCTTTCTGCTAGTGCGCGAGCGGCATCTAGCAGTAATGGGGCCTAACGATTCCTTTAAGCCGAAGCCGCTTCGCGGCTCGGATTAACTCAGGCGTTAGAAGTACTGTTGATCAGCGCTGGATGACTGATCTCTCAAGGGTAAGGCCTTCCCAACACGCAGAGGCACAAGCCTTTGGGGTTACCCCGGTTTCAAGGACAAGTCGATAAGGGTCACGCCATGACCACCAGACTGTCCATCGATGACCAACCCCACGAAGACCAGGCGTCGGTTCACGGCGCAGCAGAAGGCGGAGGCCGCGGAGCTCTGCCTGCAGGAGAGCCTCTCCTGCAACGCCGTTGCCCAGCGGCTTGGGCTTCCCTCGAGCAGCCTGGCCCGTTGGGTCCGGCAGGCCCGTATCGACCGCGGCCAGGCCGGAGCCCGTGATCAGGGCCTTCTCACCAGTGAGGAGCGCGTTGAGCTCAACCGGCTCCGCAAGGAGAACCGCGAGCTCAGGAGGGAGAAGGATTTTTTCAGGCTGGCGGCAGCGCACTTTGCGAAAGAGCAGCTGCCGCCGAGAGGTTTCGCCTGATCGAGCAACTCGCCGAGCACCACTCCGTCTCTTGGCTATGCCGGCAGCTGGGGGTGGCCCGCAGCGGCTATTACGCCTGGCGGCAGCGGCAGGAGGCGCCGGGAAAGCGGGCAGCCGAGAACGCCCGGCTCACCGCTGAGATCCAGGTGGTGTTCGGCGAGCACCGGGGCTTCTACGGCTCGCCCCGGATCCACCAGGAGCTGCGCGCCGTGGGCCACAGGGTCGGTCGACACCGGGTCGCCCGGCTCATGCAGCGGGCCCAGCTCAGGGCCAGGACCCGCAAGCCCTTCCGGCCCTGCTCCAAGGCCAGCCGCGGTGCTGCTGGTGTGGCAGAGAACCTGCTGCAGCAGGACTTCCAGCCCCCGGCTCCAAACCGCTGCTGGGCGGGCGACATCACCTACATCCGCACCACAGCGGGCTGGCGATACCTGGCTGTCTGGATCGATCTGTTCAGCCGCCGTGTGGTCGGCTGGACGCTGGATCAGCGGATGGATGCTGCCCTGGTGATTGAGGCCCTCAACCGGGCCCTCGGCCACCGGCAGGTGGAACCGGAGCAGCTGCTGCTGCACACCGATCAGGGCAGCCAGTACCGGGCGACTGACTACCGCGATCTGCTGAAGGAGCAGAAGATCGTCTGCAGCATGTCCGCCAAGGGCTGCTGCTGGGACAACGCCGTGGTGGAGAGCTTCTTCTCCACCCTCAAGCTGGAGTTGGACCTCGATGACAATCGAGAGGAGCTGATCTCTCCCCAGCAACTCCAGCGTGATCTGGCCTTCTGGATCGAGGGTTACTACAACCGCGAACGGCGCCATTCAACGATCGGTTACATCAGTCCGATCGACTGTGAGCAGAGGTTCATCGCGACCTCTACACTCACTCCTGTGAACTCCTGATCGGTGTCCACGAAATCGGGGGAATCCCACTGAGTCCTCCCGCTGGGCTGTAGCGATTGAACGAAGACTAGCTCACGTCGCGGTTGATCTCTAGGAGCAACCAATTGGATTTGCCACGCTTAGCTTCGTTGACTTTGAACCGTATCTCGATCAGGTTGAGGTGCGCCCAACCTTCATGCGCCAAGAAGTCGGCACTATGTTGCTCTGCCACGCAATTTCGTTGAGTAGTGGCCAGTCCTTTTGGCTCACGACCTATTCGCACCTCTGGTGGAACAGGCCGGATTATGAACGGCATTGTTTCGTCACAGTCCAAGATAGCTTCTACGGATCAGAAAGTTGCACGATCCTTCAAGAACAGCGCGCAGCACTTCCTGATCCGTGCCAGCGAATCGCCATGGTCCGCCGGCCTAATGCCTAATACTACGGGCGCTTAGCAAATCTTTGTAGCAGACGTATGAACTACCACC
The DNA here is from genome assembly GCF_056633155.1 of Cryptocyanus atlanticus LEGE 06306. NCBI lineage: Bacteria > Bacillati > Cyanobacteriota > Cyanophyceae > Synechococcales > Prochlorococcaceae > Cryptocyanus > Cryptocyanus atlanticus. Next base: position 1,527 of record NZ_JBSJOZ010000029.1, on the reverse strand, counting down.
CATTTTACTGGCGCAAAAACAGGCGTCGCCATAATCGTCGCTGAACTCAGGTATTAGACATTATGGAACAACTGCAACCAGAAGACTTCATCCAAGTTTCTTCTTTGCTTGAGCAAAGTGGCTTAGTAACAATTGATCTTCAGCCCGGTGACTTGAAGCAGTTCTTGGGACTCCGCCAGGCAAAATCCATTGTTGCGGTAGGTGGAGCAATGGCATTTGGTCAAAATGGACTGTTGCGTTCAATAGCAATTTCCCGCACCCTGCGAGGACGCGGACTCGGTAAGGAGATTGTCAGCCAGCTTGAACTACGCGTAGCTGCTTCTGGCATCCGCACGCTTTACTTGTTGACGGAAACCGCTGCTACCTTTTTCATGAAACTAGACTATGAAGTTGTTTCCCGATCCCAAGTACCAGACGAAATCTGCGCGACCGCTCAATTTTCTGAAGTCTGTCCTGAGTCCGCAACTTGCATGAAGAAACAGCTGCCGCCTACCGTGAAGCTAGAGCAGACAGAATGACAGCGCCCTCCCTTCTCTGGTCAGTTGCCGTCAACTACCGCGCAGCTTGTATTATTCTGATCCCAAGCGCCAATCTCGGTAAGTTCGGATGTTCAGGACGCGCTACAGCCTCGAGGGACTATGAGCTGCGTCCTCGTCTGAGCGCTAAGGCAGATATCCGTTCCTAGCCATTGCCCGCACCCTTCCGACGACTTCATCATCATCATCGCGTGCACAAGTGCCTCGTTCATGACTCTGCGCCATGGGTAGTTGAGGAGAAGTGGTCGAATCGCCAATCAGCTTCTGGGGGCGTAGGGCAAGGAACCCTCCGCTTCCATTTGCTTAAGCTCGGCCAGCTTGTTGATCACTTCCGGACGATTGCCTTCGCTGAGATCTATGCTCTCGATCGTTCCAGCATGTTCAGCCAGGCGTATGAATCTCGATGCATCGGTTGTCGTGATCTTGTGCTTTTCAAGAAAGCTTCGGTTCTGATCACTGTTTTGGAGAGCTTTGAGCGTGATCAGAGCATCACTTACAATCATCGCGCAGGCAAGCTCAAGGCGATTTGGCCTGTTCTTTGTGCTTTTGATGGCACGCAGTGCGGTCAAGGCGACAAGTACGAAGGACTATTTATCTTACGGCGATTAAGCCAGCATGTATAGGCTGTGAAGATCAGCCGGGGTGTCCTGCAGTGATCTGATCGATGCGAGTTCGGTTTTTCTCATAGGAGCTGATCATGAATGATGAACTAGTCTTGTCATTATAGCTATACACGAGCAAGCACACCCATTGCGGCTACGACTGATTACAGAGTCTAATAGCCTGATGTATTTTGCAGTAGAAAGCTGATAGCACATCTGGATGTCAGCATATTGCCCTGGGTTGAATGATGCCGGATGATCTAATCTGAATGCACCTTTGGACTTTTGGGACGCTATTCCCCGGGCTCTACAGTGCGGCGTGCTTCCCAACGATCTAGATCTAATCATCACGATGCTGGTTTGATCAAGTTCGAGGCGATGAAGTCCAG